>JALZVU010000195.1 GCA_023301795.1 Granulosicoccus sp. | reverse complement strand
AACCAATGCTATTACGCCGGTGCTCAAAGTGATCAACGACAAGTTTGGCGTAATAAACGGCCACGTTGAAACCGTTCATTCCTACACGAATGACCAGAATCTGATTGACAACTACCATCCGGCTGAACGGCGAGGAAGAAGCGCACCGTTGAATATGGTACTGACTTCAACAGGTGCGGCGAAAGCTGTGGCAAAGGCGTTGCCCGAACTTGCCGGCAAGCTGACCGGCAACGCCATTCGCGTGCCGACGCCCAATGTGTCGATGGCCGTGTGCAATCTTAATCTTGGCAAATCCACCACTCGCGATGAACTAAACGCCTATGTGCGCGAGGTGTCGTTTAACTCAGAACTACGCCAGCAGATCAGCTATTCCTACAGCACAGAGGTGGTCTCCACCGATTTTGTAGGAACACCAGAGCCTGCCATCTTTGACTCTGTGGCAACGATTGTTGAAGGTGATCGCTGCGTGCTTTATGTCTGGTATGACAACGAGTTCGGTTACAGCTCGCAGGTACTGCGTTGTATGCAGCACATGCTGGGGCTGCACATCATGAATGTGCCAGCCTGAAAAACATCAATGCGTCATTCCGTAAATGACGTAGTTGACGCCTAAGCGATAGGCCGTGGCGGTATACAGCGCACTGTATTCCTCCATGTCCGCATGCTCCCAGGCATCGCCTAAATCCATGTTCCAGTTAATGATGGCCATCACCCGGCCATCATCGTCAAGCACACCTCGCCAGCGAGGCTCTTGGCGGGATGTATTACTTTCGTTAACCGCGGCAGTCTTCATGATGGGTAACTCCCAGGTCTGTCCTGGATTCAGGCACAGAGCGCGCAGCCCTGGGATCTGGATGAATTCGTCAATGGCAAAATGCACGTTGAAGATTTCGTGGCTTGGCGGAATATCGACAATATCCCGGTCAGGGAACACCTGCCCCATCCAGCCTTCGAACTCTGACCATTGGTAGGATCCGTGAAAATCATCTACCAGCAAAAATCCGCCGCGCAGGAGGTACTCGCGCAGGTTGTCCGCCTCACCTTGTGAAAATGAAGCAAAGCCTGCTTCAACGACGTATAACATCGGGTAGTCGTAGATGCGCGGGTCAGTCAGGGCGATAGACTGGCTTTGCGTATTTGTGTCTACCCGTGTCAGACGTTTCATTGCCGCAATGAAATGCGGCTCGGATTCGGAGCAATCGGCCTGCCAGTGCGGGTAGCCAATACGATCTCCAAGGTTCGCGATAGCAACCTGATTGTCGTTAAACATCAGCCGTGAGAACGTGAATTCCTGTTCTGCAGGTGTTGTCAGGGCCATGGGACAATCAGGACGCTGAGGCGTTGTGCAGATGGCAAGCTCGGCTTGAGCCGCGCCTGCTGCGAACAGGCAGGCAGCACCTGCAGCGCCACTGCGAATTCTCTGCAGCAGGCGCCTTGATTTTTTGGACCCGGGCTCGTTGGAGCCGGGCTTAGACGTAACGGTTGACAATGTTTTCAAGCTTCTCTTGCGCTCCTGAGCGAGGTCTCGGGTTTACATCATTGTGCAAGACATGGGTAGCTATGTCATCTAGTCCAAGCGCCCCACTTAACATCTGCTTAGCATGTTGGTCACTCCAACCGCTATAACGTTCCTTCAGAGGTACGGACAATGCACCGTCTTCGACCATTTTGGCCGCAGCCCGCAGCCCTTGTGCGCAACAATCCATACCGCCGATGTGCGCGATAAGCAAATCTTGAGGGTCGATGGACTGCCGTCGTAATTTGGAATCAAAGTTCGTGCCGCCCGTGCTGAAGCCACCGGCTTGCAGGACCTGATAGTAGGCCAAGGCCATTTCCGGCACGTTGTTGGGGAACTGATCAGTATCCCAACCCGATTGGTAGTCGTTTCTGTTCATATCGATGGAGCCGAATATGCCCAATGTGCGCGCTAGGGCCAGCTCATGCTCAAAACTGTGCCCTGCAAGGATGGCGTGACCCTGCTCCACGTTGACCCGAACCTCGTTCTCCAGGCCGTAACGCTTCAGAAAACCATACACCGTAGCCACGTCGAAATCATACTGGTGTTTGGTCGGTTCCTGAGGCTTGGGCTCAATCAGAATTGCGCCCTTAAATCCGATTTTGTGTTTGTATTCAACGACCATATTCAGGAATCGGCCCATTTGGTCAAGCTCGCGCTCCAGGTCGGTATTGAGCAGTGTCTCGTAGCCTTCACGTCCTCCCCAGAGAACGTAGTTTTCGCCACCGAGCTTGTGGGTAGCGTCCAGACAGGTTTTGACGGTGGCAGCGGCAAAGGCAAAAACATCAGGATCAGGGTTGGTCGCTGCTCCCCCCATGTAACGTCGATGCGAGAACAGGTTAGCCGTACCCCACAGCAGCTTTACCCCAGTGGCCTCCATTTTTTCACCAAGATAGTCCACCATCACATCCAGATTAGCGGTGTTTTCCGCGAATGAGCCGCCTTCAGGCCTGATATCAGCATCATGCCAGCAGTAGTACGGCGCGCCTAGCGCTGTGAACATCTCGAAAGCAACATCGGCTTTGAGCTTGGCATCTTCCAGCGTGTTGCCAAACCAGGGGCGTTCAAAGCTCTGAGCACCAAAGGGGTCGTTACCCGGCCACACAAAGCTGTGCCAATAACACACAGAGAAACGCAGGTGATCCTCCATACGCTTGCCCAACACCAATTCATCGGCTTGATAGTGGCGAAACGTAAGCGGATCATCGCTTTGGGGACCGGCATAGGGGATGCGGTCAATTGATCCGAAAAAACCTGTACTCATAGAGGAAATCCTGTTGAGTGTCATTAATGAATAACGTTAAATAATAAAGGTTCTACTGACTGACCGTGCCATCACGCAAAGCACCTGGCCCAGGCGTGGCGCCGGGTGGACACTTGCCCAGTATGATCATGCCAAGCACTTCATCTCGGGTCACGTCGGTAACCGGCGCTGTACCCACCATCTGTCCGTTTTTCATGACGGCCACATGATCAGCCAAATCAAAAACATCGTCTATATCATGGCTGATCAGAAAGATACTGATGCCATCATCTTTCAGCTGTTTGATGAGCTCACCCACCTGAGCTGTCTCTTGCGGTCCAAGCGCCGCAGTGGGTTCGTCCATGATCAGTATCTGAGCGTCAAACAGGATGGCCCGCGCAATAGCCACTGACTGACGCTGACCACCCGACAACGCTTTTACAGGTTCCTTGAAACGCTGGAACCGTGGATTAAGCCTGCCCATCACCTCACGTGCACGGGCTTCCATAGCCACATCATCCAGTGTGCCCCAAGCCGTTCGCAACTCGCGCCCTAGGTATAAATTGGCGGCGGTGTCCACGTTGTCGGCTAGCGCCAGAGTCTGGTAGATAGTTTCAATGCCATAGGCCTTGGCATCACGTGGGTTGTTGATAGTGGCTTGTTCACCACGAATATGGATGGTGCCGGTATCACGTTTATAGGCACCCGAGAGCAACTTGATAAACGTAGATTTACCAGCACCGTTGTGCCCCAGTAATGCGACAACTTCGCCTTTGCATAAACTCAGCGAGGCGTTATCCACTGCATGAATGCCGCCGAAGGAAATCGAGCAATCCTCCATCCGAACAACGGGCTCCGGGCGATTTACATTCGTAGACTGATTTTCCACACTTGCATTATTCATGAAATATTCTCGCTACACCGAATGTCTACGGTAGAGCCCGTCCAGCCACACCGCCAGTACAAGCACTACACCCACAACCACATTCTGAAAAGGTGCATCAACGCCCAACAGCACCATGCCTGACTGCAGAGACTGCATGACAAGAGCCCCGAGGATGGCCCCCACAATCGTCCCTATTCCGCCGCTGAGCGATGTTCCGCCTATAACTGCTGCAGCGATAACCAATAGCTCGTCAAGCGTACCTTGTGCATTGGTGGATGCATTGAGTCTTGCAGTTGAGATAGCACCGGCAATGGCACACAACATACCCATGAGGATAAAGATTTTCATTGTCACCCAGCGTGTGTTGATACCCGCTAATTCAGCCGCTTCAGGGTTCCCCCCCATGGCAAAAACATAACGACCAAAACGCGTACGGGTAGCCACGAATGTCATGACAATACCAACACACACCGCTATGAGAACCGGTATAGCAATGCCGTGCGCAATAAACAAGCCGCCTTCAGGCACTGCAATATTATTAGCGGTTGCATAACGGTTAACAATGCCACGCGGCCAAGGATAACTATTGGCAACAGCCACAGCACCCAGCACTGCCGCACAGCCTGCGCCTGCCAATGTGAGTTCTGCCCACATTGGCCGCAATGGAAAATTAAAACGCTTGCGGTTGCGTCGGCCTAAGGCAATCATAAAAACTATGCCGGCACAGGCAATGCACCCCACTACCCAGCTCCAGAATGCACCTATGGCACCATAAGGCCCGCCGCCCATAAGGCGAAAGGTGGGGTCCATCGGCGCAACAGTTTGGCCAGAAGTTACCCACCAGGCAGCCCCACGCCATACCAGTAAACCACCCAGCGTGACGATAAAGGCTGGTACGCTTAAATAGGCGATGATATAGCCATGTATTGCGCCAATGAATGCACCCGCTACGATGCCGACAGCCAACGTAATCGCCCAGGTGTAGCTGCTGCCAGAACCCAGCATGTCAGGTAGCGCTACCGTTTGCGTTACCCCCATGATCATCGCGACAAAACCCAGAATTGAGCCAACCGATAAATCGATGTGCCGGGTAACAATAATCAAGACCATCCCGGTAGACATAATGGCAACCGAGGATGTTTGAACAGACAGGTTCCACAAATTACGCGGTGTTAAAAACCTGCCATCCGAGAAGATATGGAAAACAATCCAGATGAGCAGCAGCGCACCCATCATGCCCAGCATGCGCGTGTCTACTTCGGTCGCCCGGACAAGCCGAGTCAGCAATGACTCTTGCGACTGTCGCGCGCCATCGGTCGACGCTGTGGTCTGTGGTTCAGGCATAGAATTGACTACTCAAAAAAGAAAAAACCGGAAATCAAAACGGTTAAATCAGAGCGATTTACTGTTCAGTGACGATCCATGACACAACTCCGTGCCGATGTACGTACAGGTTGCAGAATCACTCAACGAGTTATGCTGAGGCGGGCTGCACAAACAAAAGAGCTCACGACAGGCAATCTTGGTCGTGCACAGCGCTATTCAATTGCGCCCCAGGGGTTCTGAGAGCAGGTACCCATCCATTACAGGACGAATACCTGCTGCCTCAGCGTCAGCGCACCTGCAGTTCATACAGAGCCGACTTGCTTGCTTGCTTGCTTGCTTACTTGCTTACTTGCTTACTTGCTTACTTGCTTACTTGCTTACTAACTTACTAACTTACTAACTTACTAACTTACTACTTAGTTTGGCGACCACCCGACATAGAAAGCGATCTACCAGACAAGTGGGCTACTGACAAGCAGCAACAGTGTCGAGTGCGCCTTCACAAACCTTGTCTTTCTCGATCCAGCCAGCAGCGATGACATCGCCCAGATTTTCGGCTTTGATAGGCACAGGCTCGAGGAATATAGCCGTCATTTCGGTACCATTTGGACCACCGGCCCAGCTGACGCTATCAGGAATATCACTCATGCTTTTGCCGTCGGCCAGCATCGTGGCAATCGAGGCAGCACCTGCACCTAATACCCGAGCATCTTTCCATACAGAAACCGTTTGCGTGCCGCGGGCAACTCGGTTCAATGCAGCATGGTCGCCATCCTGGCCAGATACTGGAACTGAACCATCAAGGCCCTGACCTGCCAGCGCCGCAACAACACCACCAGCTGTTCCATCATTAGACGCAACTACAGCATCAATGTTGTTGTCGTTAGCCGTGAGGATCTGCTCCATATTACGCTGAGCGTTCTCAGGTTTCCAGCCGTCGGTATAGGCTTCACCCACGTTCTTGATCTTGCCGCTGTCCATCGCCTCTTTGAGCACTTCCATCTGTCCACCGAACAGAAAATCAGCATTAGGATCTTGAGACGACCCTTTTATAAACGCATAGTTGCCTTCAGGCATCGCTTCCAGTACAGCCCGCGCCTGCATACGACCCACTTCCACGTTATCGAACGTAATGTAGAACGCATCAGGATTTTCAATCAGGCGATCATAGCCAACTACCGGGATGCCTTCGTTCGCGGCGTTCTCGATAGCAGGCCCAATGGCGCCGGAATCCTGAGCAAGGATGATCAATGCATCAGCACCTTGAGCGATCAACGCTTCGATGTCTGTCAGCTGCTTAGCCGCAGAAGATTGCGCGTCCGCTGAGATGTATGAGTCGCCCGCTGCCTCGATAGCCGCTAGCATAGCTGCCTCATCAGTTTTCCAACGCTCTTCTTGAAAGTTGGACCAGGAAACACCGATAACTTTACCTTCCGCCAGAACAGGACCAGCAAAAACTGCTGATACCGTTGCAGCCAGAATAAGGGCTCCAGTTTTTTTCATGCTCACTCCAGTGTAGTTTGAAACAGTGCGCGCGAATGGCGCTAGACCGACGTGAACTGTTATTTATTTCACGACTGGAATAAATGGTGACTTCTGAGCTGGATTGTGTCAAGTTGTTTTTGCCATATCGACCAAAGAGTCTGTCCCACAATTACAGATCCAACAAAATGAAGACCACACGCGTACATCAAACGGGCAATCTCTTAGTAGCAGTTCAAGCAGCTCTCTTGCTAGCGTTGAGCCATGGCGTATCGTCGGCTGCAGACAGTGTTTCGTGGCCAGAACAGCGAAGCCCCTGGAGTGAACACGCACTGCCGACCCTACCCGGTGGCGATAGTTACACAGGCCGCCTGGATGCCGAGTCACTGCAACGGTTTCTTGAGCACGGAGAGCAGCTTTTTGATGCTCGCTTTACCGTTCTCGACGGTGCTGGAAGACCTATGGCCACTCAAGCCATCATTCCGACAAAACGCAAGCGCGCCCCCCGCAGCGAATTTTCACGAACAGCTGGTCTAGACGCCAATGCTTGCAGTAGTTGTCACAACGTACCGTTTATTGGCGGTGCTGGCGATTTTTCTGCCAATGTTTTTGTATCAGAGGGCTTTGTTCATAGCGATTTCGATACCACGGATCCGCAATTCTCTAACGAGCGCAATACCAACCACCTCTTCGGTGCAGGATTGATCGAACTGTTGGCACGCGAAATGAGCCGCGACCTTGTACAACTGCGCTCAACGGCGTTGAAGCTTGCAAAAAAGACCGGCGCACCCGTTAAACAGTCATTGCACAGCAAACAAGTCAACTTTGGCTCGCTATTGGCTATGCCTGATGGCACCATCGACACCCGCAAAGTGCAAGGTGTGGATCAGGATCTGGTAGTACGCCCCTTCAGCCATAAAGGGGTGATGACCTCTCTGCGCCAATTTACGGTGAATGCGCTAAATCATCATCACGGGATGCAAGCTACTGAACGGTTTGGTCCGCGCTGGACGGGCGATGCAGATTTCGATGGTGATGGCTATACACGCGAGATTAGTGACAGCGATGTCTCTGCCTTGGTGGCATGGCAAGCGGCACTGGCGCCACCCACCCGATTCCAGCCTACCGACACACGCTGGACGCAGGCTGCCACAACAGGTGAAGCCCTGTTTGCGCAGATTGGTTGCGACAGTTGTCATCGACCCTATCTGCCGCTGGAGAGTCTGGATTTTCACGATCCGGGCCCCTTGGATGCGGCTGGTACGTTGCGCGAGAATGAAGCAGATTCCACCATTTATGCGCTATCGCTCCTTCCATGGGCGCAGCTGTTAACACGCAATGCCGAGGGCCACTACCGGATTCCATTATTCGGCGATCTAAAACGGCACGTCATCAGTGACCAGCAGGTAGCGTCGCTAGGTAACGAGTTACTGTCGCAACGCTTTGTGGAACGCAACGTCTTTATGACAACTGAGCTTTGGGGCGTTGCTGCTACAGCGCCCTACGGACACCGCGGCGACATGACCACACTGTCGCAGGTAATAGATGCTCACGGTGGTCAGGCTCGAAACAGTCGCGACGCCTGGGATGCACTGGATAATGAGCAACGCTCATCGATCATCGCCTTTCTAAAAACATTGGATATCAGCCCGCCGTGAATGCTAGTGGCACCATGAGAAGTTGCTCAAGTGCGATTGGCAAGTGCGGCGCAGCATTGTTGCTCATTCTCCTCAGCGCTGGTGCTGTGGCCAATGCATCCTCGAGGTCCACGTCAAGCACTGGCACTGGCACTGGCACTGGCACTGGCACTGGCACTGGCACTGGCACTGGCACTGGCACCGAGTCTGACGCTAATAATCCTGACAACCAGTACAGCGGTGATATCCCTGCCTATCTGGAACAGGCTGCACAAGCTGGCATCGAACATCGCTATGCAGGACCGTGGGAATATTTTGTCGGCGGTGGCGTCAGTAGTTTTGACTGCAACGGTGACAGATTACCGGAGTTGTATTTTGCCGGTGGTAATGAGCCTGCCGCGTTATTTATCAACAACAGCAAGTTAGCAGGTGAACTTGCGTTCAGTGCCAGCAAAGCAGAAACCCTCAATATAAAAGGCGTTCTAGGAAGCTATCCCATCGACATCAACAACGATGGCTTTCTAGACCTTGTCGTGTTGCGGGTTGGCAGTAATCAGATTTTTCAAGGTGGTGAGGATTGTAGTTTCAAGCCTGCCAATGCAAGCTGGGGGTTTGATGGCGGTAACGCATGGACCACCGCCTTCAGCGCAACGTTCGAGGCAGGCCATCACTTTCCTACTCTCGCATTCGGAAACTATGTGGATCGCACAGCGCCCGGTTCTCCGTGGGGCACTTGTCATGATAACGAGCTGCATCGGCCGTCAGGCAGCATCAGCGCAAGCAAGACACCTGGCTCAAACTCAAACTCAAACTCAAACTCAAACTCAAACTCAAACTCAAACTCAAACTCAAACTCAAACTCAAACTCAAACAAGGATGATATTCAACATCCTGACTACAGCAACAAGCAAAACCTGTCACCAGGCTATTGTGCGCTGTCCATGCTATTCACTGACTGGAACAAAAGCGGCACCGATGCACTGCGAATCACTAACGACAGACATTACTATCGCGATGGTGAAGAGCAACTGTGGCGCCTGAACAGTGGATCATATCCACGCTTGTATGGCCGTGCTGACGGCTGGGACTCGTTGGTCATTTGGGGTATGGGCATTGCCGAAACTGATCTCAATGCCGACGGCTACCCTGAGTACGCGCTGACGTCCATGGGCGACACTAAATTACAGGTACTGGACCTGCAACAGGCTATTGATGAGAACCGCCCCGCGTACGAGGATATGGCATGGTCGCGACAAGCAACCGCCCACCGGCCCTATACAGGTGATGACATCAAGCCCAGTACCGGCTGGCACGCACAATTCGAAGATGTGAACAACGATGCTAGGCTAGACCTGTTCATCGCCAAAGGCAATGTCGAAAACATGCAAGACTTTGCCAGCTTTGACCCCGACAATCTGCTGATGGGAGGTGCTGATGGCGTGTTCAGTGAACAAGGTGATATCGCAGGTATTGCTCTGGATACGCGCGGCCGTGGTGCTAACGTTATTGATCTAAACGCGGACGGTTTGCTGGATATTGTCGTGGTTAATCGCGACACCAATGTCTCTGTGTTTCGCCATACTGGCATGCAGCATCAGGATACAACCCGTGCTGGCGGAAACTGGCTCAAACTGGAATTACAACAAGCAGGGGCCAACCGCCATGCAGTGGGTGCAAGGCTATCGATAAAAACAGGCAATGTAGTACAAAGTCGCCGGGTACAGGTGGGGGGTGGCCACAGTTCCGGCATGGCAGGATTTATTCATGTAGGACTCGGGGTAGCTGAACGCGCCACGGTGCGGGTGCAATGGCCAGACGGTCAGTGGAGCGCACCCTACAAATTATTCGCTAATCGGCATGTCATCCTCAAGCGAGATCAGGACCACGCACTGCAGTGGTTCGCTGACGAAACACGGTAAGAGAAACAACATATGTATCTAGGTATCGATCTTGGCACCTCCAGCGCAAAAACGGTAATCATGGATGATGATCAGCAGATTGTCGCTACTCACAGTGCGCCTCTGAATGTCAGTCGTCCTCACGATGGCTGGTCTGAACAAGATCCGGCTCACTGGATAGCAGCCATTGAAATCACACTGGCCGCGCTCGCTAAATCACACGGCAAACAGCTATCTGCTGTACGCGGAATCGGGCTCTCTGGTCATATGCACGGCGCCACATTACTCGATAGCGCTGACGCTGTGCTGCGTCCGTGCATGCTGTGGAATGACACTCGCGCAAGCGCACAAGCACAAAAGCTGGATACCGAACAATCCCGACAGTTAGCGGGCAACATCATGTTTCCAGGCTTCACAGCGCCCAAGGTTGCCTGGGTAGCTGAACATGAGCCCACCCTGTTTGACAAGGTGGCTAAAGTACTTCTGCCCAAAGACTATGTACGTTTGTGGCTAACCGGAGAGTACGTGGCCGAAATGTCTGACGCTGCAGGCACCGGTTGGCTGGATGTCGAGGCACGCGCCTGGTCAGATGAACTACTTGATGCCTGTGGGATGCGCATCGATCAGATGCCCAGGTTGGTAGAAGGTACAGCCAATTCAGGCACGCTACGCAGTGAGTTGGCAAAACGCTACAACATGCCAGACAACGTGGTGGTAGCAGGTGGTGCTGGAGACAATGCAGCCAGTGCTTGTGGCATGGGTACTGTCAAGCCCGGCACCGCGTTTCTATCACTGGGTACATCCGGTGTCTTGTTTGCCGCCAATGCCCGCTATCAGCCAAACGCTGAAAGCGCCGTGCATGCGTTTTGTCACGCACTGCCCAGCACCTGGCACCAGATGGGTGTCATTCTGGCGGCAACTGATGCGCTTAACTGGCTGGCAACTCTGACATCCCAGTCCCCGGCACAACTTGCCAATGCATTAAACGATACATCGGCAACGCCCACAGATGTCATCTTTCTGCCCTATCTTGGTGGCGAAAGAACTCCGATAAATGATGCCAATGCACGGGGCGTTTTTATCGGGTTAAAACACGGCACCGACGCAACAGAAATGACGCGCGCAGTACTACAGGGCGTGGCGTTTGCTTTCCAGAGTTCTCATCTAGCCCTTCAGCAGGCGGGCACTACCTTGTTGCGCGCGACAGCCATTGGCGGTGGTGCAAAATCGGCGTACTGGTTACAGGTGCTGGCGAACGCCTTACAATTGCCGCTGGATGTGCCGCACGATGGCGACTTTGGTGCAAGTCTGGGTGCAGCGCGCCTGGGATTGATCGCTGCAACCGATGCCGATCCCCTGCAAGTATGCGCCGCACCGCCTCTATCGCATACTGTAGAGCCTAATGGCGATGCGGACGGCTTTGGTGAACATTACGCGCGCTACACTGCAAGCTATGAAGCGCTGAAGCCCATCATGAATGGATCGGCCTGACAGCACACTATCGTCTGACTACAACCCAAGCTAGCCTTCTAGTTTTGACTTGTCACATGCTGTGAAATTGCATTGAAGTCGACATAGCCGTAAAGATTGCCTTTTAACTCCCCATTAGGCCCGAACAACAGGAACGTGGGTGTGACTCTGAACGACTTATTGGTTAGCTCCTCGTACTGCTTGAAGAACACATCGGAATACACCACCAGATTAGGATAGCTGGGGTCGTGTTTTGCCATCAGGTCATCGATTTCGTCTTTTAATTCAAAGCCGTCAGTAACTACACCGACCACTTTGGCATCTGCTCCGTGATGCATGCGATGAAATGCCTCTAGCGCAGGTTTTTGTTGCTCACACGCCACGCAATCTGTAGCCCAGAACATCATGAGGGTCCAACTCCCATCACCGACATAATCCATCAGATCAACACGCTCGCCCTCCATGTCCTGCAGTAGAAAAGCGTGTGCCTGACTCATTCCCATCAAAGCGGCGCATACAACGGCGCTACACAAAAGACGTCGATATAGGTTTTTTAATTTCATAATGGCTACTAGTTTACGCACCGCTCACTTGAATGGGGATAAATCCTTACACTCAAGCGTCGCGATTAAGACTAACTACAACACCCCTGCGTGGCAAATTATCGATACTACCGTCGCCTGCCCAGCAGCCCTCATCCAAGATGAGCTCATTAGCAACACCTGCAAAGCGCAAGGCTTCGACAACACGTCCAGCTCGGCCAAGCGCCAGCGCCGCATTACCGCCTCTGACCTGCGTTGGACCCATCGAACAACCAATCACCGAAAACACATCGGTTCGTGGATTGAAGCGAGTGACCAATTGCTCAACCAACTGTTTGTTCGATGCGCCTAGGCGCATTGAATCATTGGGAAAGGTAAGCACTTGCTCAACAATTGTGGTCCGCCCTTCCAATAAATGGACAAAATTTGACCCGCCGAGATCGAAAACGTTCTGTTCTCGAGGAAAATTTATGAGTGGCAAAGACAGCGAGCGCTCGTTGGTCGTATTGGCCACTATTGGATTCAGCGGATTCGCATCAGACGGCACTCGCAAGGAAGAGGAGTTCTGCAAACCCAACGAATTTGTCGGTGTGGTTGAGATCTGTGTAGCACGTTCCAGCGGCACGGCGTGCACACGCGCTGCCTGAAGATTCTGCGAGTCTGGCTCCGGATTGGGGGCCAGTTTGAGAGCAACGGTGCCTGAAAGAGCGTTCGCTTGCGCTATCAGGTCATCATTTAGAACAACATTTCTGGCATCCGCACCGCGAACATACAACGGCGAATTTACCCGTACCCGCTGCTGTGCATCAGTGACATAGCTGCGTCGCAATTCAACCTTGCCGAAAGCCAATTCATAGACGTCCTCGTGCGCTGCAGCTGCTGCGTTCTTGCGATCCTTGCGGTATTGAAAGAACGAACCCGATACCGAGTCTGCCACCCATCGCGTCCCGTATCCGGCGTTATCCAAAGCCCCTTCCATGGCCAGCGTGAACGCATCATTACGCGCAGGTTGCAAAAGCTCAATGGTGGTAGTGTGCGCAGGCATGCTTGCCAGCTGACTAACAGCGCTAACAAAATCACTTGCGATCAGCGCCTCAGGACTCAAGCGCTCGGGGGCAGCATCCGATGGCTCACCGCTCTTCGAAAAGGCGGCACAACCTCCCAGCTGCAGTGCGATGAGCGCAATAAATAGTGAGAAAATCTTCATGTCTATCCTCGTCGAATCCGTATAGTGGTGGCGGTTAGCGGCTTGCGTCTTAAATTTCAGACGCGCCGGACACAGCGTTATGCGCACTATACAATCGTATCTTGACGCGCTTTAGAGGTATAAATCACGTATTGGCACAGACTTGCTTGCACCGTTTCTCAACATCACTTTCCTGTGCGGACGACAGGCACTAAAAACACGATATCTGGTGGTATGGTTTGGGTTCAAAGCGAGTATCGCTGCCAGCATTTGCGACGACAGCAATAATTTTTATGGAGTTTCCAGTTCACATGATAATTTCAAGCTCCTGTAACAACAGGGCACCCAGACCGATAAGCGGCCGCCGATCGGCTGAACAAACACACAACCTTCTGGCCCGGACGCTGGTCGTCGCGGTGGCCTTAGCGCTGGCATCGTGTTCCACACTGGACGATTCCGTAGTGACATCAGCTTCCGATCCTGCGTTTGAAGAAGCGGCAGCCGTCTCCCCTGTAGATCGATCATTAGCCGTTGATGTCATCCGGGTGGCCACGCAGATTTACACGCCGTTCAATACCACCTTGCAATTCAGTAATGACGACGATCCGCTTTTAGAGCATTTCATTAATGCGTTTGCCAACGAAGGCTATGGTATTCAGCGTGTTAGCGCAGATCAGGGATCCAATTTCTTCAGCTACACCAGTACTGAGGATCTCGATGAAAACGGCGAGCTGCTGATCAGTTTTTCAACCTCTATTGGCGCTGTGAATATTTCTCGGGACTACTCAGTGCCACGAGCAAACACCATATCTCCTGCCAGCCCATTCAGACTCTCGGGCACACGAGTTCCTGTGCAAATCACTGACACCGCCAACGGGCGATTTCAGGTGAGCGATGAGGCAAATTCCACTGCCATTTATGTGGCCTCATTGAACCTGGATGGGCAAGCACCACCCGTGATTTCGCTGATCACCAGCGACCTTGTCAATCGAGTGGCCAACAACAGCGCACAGACACCCAGCTTGCAAGCGTTGAATTCCAATCGAGTGGAGATCAACAACCTTTTCTACGCCGATCAGTCGAATTTCACCTCAATACTGGATAACTTCGAACAGATCGATAGACAGATTGTCGTGTTCGGCGACGATTCGATGATTCTGGGTGAAACCAATAAATCACTTCTGGAGCAACTCGTAGAACAGCGTCTTGCCCCAACCGATCTGATCAGCCTGGTGGGCTGTAGCAACGGGCCAACCGCACTTGAGATCGGCAACGAAGGTCTGGCTTTGGGTCGTGCCGAACGTGTCACCCAAGCGCTTATGGCACAAGGTGTCGAGCGAGAGCGTATTCTGGATGAAGGCTGTTGGGCGCCAGTGTCCGCAGGTGATAAATTTCCGGGTCGCGGTGTCGTTCTTGAACTGTGGCGTGAAACATCATGAAAGAGCAGCTAATGACAATGCGGCAACGACTCACCTATGGCACCGCATTTGTACTGCTGTGCACGGCTGTTCTGAGCGCCTGCTCCACTACCCCTGCTGGTGATTCCTACGGCATCAGCGCTGAAGCTGTTACACCTCGCACTGGCGGCGATTTGGCGGTACTGGAGCAAATCAGCGCCTCGGAACGCGCTCACTTGCAACTCATAGCCACCAATATGGTGTCCACCTTGGTGCAAGTGCCTCGTATGCAGTCTGGTAGCGTAACGTTACAGATCAATGAGCCTCGCACCGCCTACGGTAACGCGATTGTTCGTGCGTTGGAGGAAGCCGGATTTGGCATGCAGCGCGTTAGCGCAGATCAAGGGCGCAATTATGTCTCGTACAGCAAACGATTCTCTGAGACCGAAAGCGGTCTGGTCACCGATTACGAGCTCTCAGCTGGAAGGATAAGGCTGCGGCGTGAGTACAGTGTGCAAGGCGATCTCATCTATCCATCGTCACTCATGACCATCGATGGTGCCGACTCCATCGCCGATATTGAACTGTCGGATAGTATCTTCGCTGAACAAGGCGGCAACAATGACGCCTTCATCAGTGGAGTGCAGCTTGAAGGCGAACCCGATCCCACCCTCGCTGTCAAAACCATCGATGTACGCGACTATAACGAAGTACCGGCAGACAAGCGAACGCCACAGCGCGTCGTGTTCGAAAAGGCTCGAGAACGATTTTTTACCATGCAAGCCGAGCGACAGCCACCACAGCTGGATGATTATGAAAAACACCGACGCACGGTTTTAATATTTGATGATAACAAGACCCAGATAATGGGTAACGCCAACAAGCAGGCCGTACGCTTGCTGGTGAATGGCTTTAGCGATGACGACATCATGTTGATCAAAGCCTGCCTGGATGCAGACGGCGCAAATGCAGCTGCCATGAATCGCGCCATTCGCGTGGAGCAGGAGCTACTCGGCTTTGGCATTCCATCGCAATCCACGTTCATTGCCCCGTGTGCTCGTGCTAGTTACAGACATACGTCCGATGATTCCCCTACCCCCGTTGAGCTTGTCCACTACCGGCCTGAATAATGATGAAACTTCTTGATTTATCGCGGCATGCGCGTCTGACGGCTAGCGTTATCGTATTGGCTGCCAGTATCGGCAGTGCACAGGCAGCCATCCTGGACGAAGTGCGGGATCGCGGTGCGGTGCGTTGTGGTGTCCATACAGATTTGGCAGGTTTTGCTCGTGCCAATAGCTTGGGTGAGTACGCAGGATTTGATATCGATATTTGCCGCGGCATTGCCAGCGCTATCTTTAACGATAGCGAAGCGGTTGAAATGATCACAGTATCCAGTACAGAACGTTTTATCGTACTGCAGCAGGGAGCCATGGATGTTCTATCGCGAAACACCACATGGACGCTGGAGCGAAACACACTGTTTGGTGACTACGCTGGTGTTAATTTTTACGACGGTCAGGGCTTTATGGTCAAAAAACGATCAGGGTATCGCAGCGCTCTTGAACTTGATAATCAGCCGATCTGCGTGACTCGCAACACCACCTCCGAGCTGAACGCTGCAGACTTCTTCATCGTTAGCGACATGCGCTATCGACCCGTGTTTTTCGACGATGAAAACGAAGCTGTCGCCGGATACAGCAATGACGAATGTAAAGCGTTGACAACTGATCGCTCTGGTTTGGCCTCTGGACGCAGCGCTTTCGATACACCTGATGCACATGTCATTCTGCCGGAGGTCATCTCGAAAGAGCCATTGGGGCCTGTTGTGCCGCCCAATGATAGCCAGTGGGAAAACGTCGTGCGATGGACATTGAACTGCATGATCAACGCTGAAGAATTAGGTGTTACCAGCTTAAATGTGGACGATGCAGACATCGGTACGACACCTGCGATTAGACGCCTGATAGGCACTGAGGGTGACGGCGGCGCGCAATTGGGGCTGGACGCGCAATGGTGCACACGGGTGATTCGTCAAGTCGGCAACTATGGAGAAATCTACGACCGCCACATTGGACCCGACACCCCTATTGGATTACCCCGCGGCATCAATGCACTGTGGACCGACGGCGGATTGATCTACGCACCGCCTGTCAGATAGAATCGCCATCCGCCGCGCCTGCTATGCGGGCGCGGCGAGCGCGGTAGCTTGGCAGCACAATCAGGATTAGTGCGACGATCAATAATCCAAGCGTCATTGGCCTTTCCCAAATAAACGAGACGCCATCATATAGCTGCATGGATCGGGAGAAATTATTCTCCAGCAGACCGCCCAGAATAAAACCGATGAGTAACGGTGCCAAGGGATAGTTGGCAAACTTCAACGCGGTGGCGCAAATACCAAAACCTACCAGTAGCAATAACTCTGTGGCGTTGTTCTGGCCTATGTACGCCCCCATCAGCGTAAAGAACAGAATAAAGGGGATGAGGTAGGTACGCGGCACTAACAATACTTTGGCGATGTAAGGAATCAATGGCAGGTTGAGAATCAACAGCACCAGATTACCGATGTACATGGAAATAATGACCGACCAAAATATCTGTGGCTCGTCGATCATCAAGCGTGGCCCCGGTGTCACGTTTAACGCGATTAATGCACCCAGCAGAATAGCGGTGGTACCAGAGCCTGGAATGCCTAATGTTAGTAACGGCACAAACGAGCCAGTACACGCAGCGTTGTTGGCGGTTTCGGGAGCAGCCAGACCTTTGATAGATCCCTTGCCAAATTCATCCTGTTCTGTTTTCGTAGCTATATTTCGTTCAACGGCATAACCGAGGAAGCTGGCAATGGTTGCGCCTGCACCCGGTAAAACACCGATGAAAAACCCCTGTATCGACTGCCGACCGATAACCGGTGCAATCGATCTGGCTTCAGCGGCGGTAATACGAAGATCCTTGATCTCCCCTCCACCATCAGTGTTCGGCGTGCGCGGCTTTAACACCAGATAGATGGCCTCTGGCAAGGCGAACATGGCCATGGCAAGGGTTATGAAACCAAAACCTGACTGCAAATCCAGCAGCCCCATGGTGAAGCGCGGCATATTGAATAGCGCACCTTCGCCGACGGTTGCCAGGATGAGTCCAATGACTGTCATCAATAGTGCTTTAGTTACCTGCCCGGGCCCTGCGAATGCCGCAATGGCCGATAGGCCAACAATCATCAGCGCAAAGTATTCGGACGAATGGAACAGCAAAGCAACCGATGACAAGGCAGGCGCAAAAATCATTAACAGCACCGCACCAATAGTGCCGCCGCAAAAGCTGGCAATAGCGGCAATGGTTAACGCCTTACCCGCTTTACCTTGCTTTGCCATTGGATAGCCATCGAAACTACTGGCTACAGTGCCTGCAACGCCTGGCGCATTGAGTAATATAGAGGAGGTGGAGCCACCAAAAATAGCGCCATAGTAAACCCCTGCCAACAAGATAAGTGCTGCCGATGGATCTCCCATCGATATGGCTACCGGAATCATGATGGCAATGATGGACATGGGCCCAAGCCCCGGCAGCATGCCGATAAATGTCCCGATAAGACATCCACCGATAACCATCAATAGGTTCTGGAGGGAAAACGCGGTCTGAAGACCGATAAGCAAACCTTCAATCATGGGGCTACCTCAAGAAGACCGGAAGCGGACTGAGGAATATGCCCAGAACCTCTTGCACTAGATACCAGACAATAAGCGTTGCCGTCAGCGCGACCGGAATCATGACAAGCCACTTACGCTCACCAAGAATGAAAGAGCCCAGAATCAGGAAAGTAATCGTTGAACCGATAAAACCCAACGGGCGAAGGCACAGTGCGTAAGCCACCATAAGCGCAAGCAAACCCAACGCTTGTCCGAGTTTGTAATCGGTAAGTCTTCGGTAGTCGATGTCACCCATTTTCTGCTCACCCTTCTCTAACCCCAGCAGGATGATCGTGCACGCAATGATTCCCAATATGGAAAGTACTTTGGGGAAAGTACTGGGCCAGATGGGATTACGCTGCATGAACGGTGCAAGCGAGCCGTCCATCGTGAACCAGGCGGTATAGCCGTAAAGCAAACAGATGCCTAGGAGAATCAACGCAATCCATCGATCAAGTGCCATTGTGTTTACTCATTTACCAACGGTGAATAACCAACCTGAGTCGGAAGTGCAAAGAAAGGCGTTCTCTGCTAAAAAAGGGTTTGGATAACGTCGAATGGCACTGACTTGTCGCTCATTGCTCCCAAAATAAGGGAGCAATGAGCTAAAAAACCAGCCCTACAGAAAACCCAGCTTCTTCATCAAGCCGGCAATAGTCTCTTCCTGGCCTTCAAGAAACGTCTCAAAGTCGGCGCCAGAATTATGGATGTTGACCCAACCATTACGCGCTCGTACCTCTTCCCACTCAGGCGTGCTGTACATATCAGCAATCACTTTCTGGTAAGAGGCGACCTTGTCTTCAGGCAAGTTAGGGGCACCAAAAAATCCGCGCCAGTTAACAAACGTGGTGTCGATGCCCTGCTCTTTCATTGTCTTCGCGTTTCCAGCAGCAGCCACTCGCTCATCAGAGGTCACACCGATGATTTTGATCTCACCTGCATTAGCCAGAGTGACAGCTTCTGAAAAACCGGTGGACAGTGCTGCGATTTCACCCGACAGCAATGCCGCCATGGCTTTTCCGCCAGCATCATAAGGGATGTACTTGAGAGCCAATGCATCTTTACCAGCAGCTTCCATCACCATGGCAGCAACCAGGTGATCCATGCCACCAGGCACTGACCCGCCGCCGACAGCCGTACCACTAGGGTCTTCGTCAAAAGCCTTAAGCAGATCATCCATAGAGTTGATAGGACTGGCTCGGTCCACAACAATCGCCGCGTAATCGCCGATAGTGCCAGCAACCAGCGTCAGATCTCTGAAGTTGTGCGGGAATACGCCAGTCAACGAGCGGATAACGATGGGCGTGGAGTTAACCATCAGCGTGTCAGCATTGCTATCAGCATTTTCGATCAGGTATCCAATGGCCTTACCGCCACCACCGCCTGACATGTTTTCGTAGGACGCTGTACCGACAAGACCTGCATTGGTCAGTGCCTCTCCAGTGCCGCGTGCAGTACCATCCCAACCACCACCAGCACCACCGGGAATGAGAAAATGGATGCTATCGAGCTCGGTTTCTGCTTGAACCTGCAGTGGTGCACTCAGGCTGAGCGCTACAATGGCTGATGCCAGTAGCGTACGACGACTTAAATTCAATTTCACGTGTACTTCCTCCAGTTAGTCATAGGTCCTGTGGGCAGGATGCTCCAATCATTTCATCACGGCAACCTGACAACAACCTGTCACGCCTCTCATATAACCCTCTCAATCCATGAAATTCCTGCTTATTGAAGATAATCGTGAACTTGCACAGGCGATATCCACGCGGATGGAACTGGATGGGCATGTTATCGACCAGGCTGAGAGTCTCGCTCAGGCAGATCAGTTTATTGGTGCAGCTGACTACGACCTGATACTGCTCGATATCATGCTGCCCGACGGAGATGGAAGGGATTTTCTGAGCCGACACAGGGCCATGCAAAAAAATACACCGGTTATTGTGCTCACCGCACGCTCTCAGGTATCCGACAGAGTCAGTATGCTAGATCTGGGCGCAGATGATTACATCACCAAACCGTTTGATCACGCTGAACTACAAGCTCGGTGCAGAGCTGTGGTGCGTCGTAACTCAGGTTCGAGCACCACGGTCACGCGCATAGGCGATGTCGAGTTCGATCCTGTTGCAGGACACCTTTGCGTGGCCGGGCGCACGCTCTCTCTGCGCAACAGAGAACTGCGGCTGCTTGAGGTGTTGGTTAATTCGCCGGGGCAGATATTTTCAAAACAAAAATTGGTTGATCGCCTATTTTCGTCAGACGATGATGTGTCAGAAAACGCCATTGAAGTTTATATCGCCAGATTACGCAAACACCTGGAAGGCTCTAACGTGAGTATCACAACGATTAGAGGCCTGGGCTACCGACTTGATCATGAGTAGGGTCAATCATGCAGTAGTGGGCGTCGCTTCATCTGCTAAGCCTGCCAGCGATGCTGTCGATGCCACGTTAAGCGATACGGGTGTGTACATATCCGGCTCTTTGCGCAACCGCCTTGTTGTCACACTCATTGGCGGCGTGGCAGCGCTGACGTTGCTGTTGTACGTAGTGGTGCGTGATTACGCCGCGCAGATCGCCCAGCAAAGTCAGGACAGTATTCTGCGCGCCTCTGTGAGTTCCATGCTGGACACCGCTGTTATCCGCAATGGCATTGTCGAACTGGACATCCCTCATAGTGCGTTTTCCATGCTCAACACGGCTAAAGATGATCGCGTGTTCTACGCCATCTATCAAGATGACAAGCTGCTTTCTGGCTACGCTAACCTGCCCCGATCTTCTGCACAAACAACCCCACCCGCGTCAACAACCGCCGTACTTGAATCGGCCTTGTATCAAGGTGTGCCGATCAGGCAGATCACCGCATCACGTTTGCTGGTTGCTGGCGGCAAGCGGGCAAGCGTGAGCGCAACCGTTGCGCAAACCCAGGACGCCTTGTCCGATACATTGCGCGCCATTACCCTCAAGGCTGCCCTCTACGGCGCCGGGTTTTTCAGCCTTGCCGTTCTGTTATCCGCCTGGGTCACCTCTTCCACCATTCGCCCCTTGCGCCAACTGGCAAATTCTGTGGCCCGTCGAGGCCCACAGGACCTAAGCCCTCTATCGCAACCCGTGCCAACAGAGATGGTCGCGCTGGTGTCAGCATTTAACCATTTGATGGCCAGACTGGAAAAATCGTTTAGCCAGTCTGAAGAATTTATTGCAGAGGCTGCACACCGTGTACGTACGCCACTATCAACCGTGCGTTCACATGCCGAGTCCACTCTGCAAAGGGTCGATAAAGAGGAGAACCGTCAGGCTTTGCGCTCAATGATTCGCGCCATCGACGAAAGCTCGCGAGCAGCAACTCAACTGCTGGATCATGCCATGATCACTTTCAGGGCCAGCCAATTTGAATATCACAGCATTGATATGGTGGAGATAGTCAGAGATATTGTTGTGCGCCTGACCCCCATTGCGCAGATGAAAGATGTGGAGCTGAGACTCGAAGGCCAACCCAAAGTCATCACGCTGGGTGACCCCATACTTATTCAAAACGCTGTGCGCAACATTGTCGACAATGCGCTCAAATATGCGCCCAGCGAGAGCCTCATTACTATTACGGTGCGTAGCGATCCAAAGCCGACAATACAAGTGTGCGATCAAGGCGCAGGCTTTCCCGAGAACGAAATCAAAAACCTTACCCGGCGCTTTGCCCGCGGCAGCAATGCCGCAGGCACTATTGGTTCTGGGCTGGGATTGACAATCGCCAAAGATGTTGCCGATGCCCACACGGGCACGCTGAACATCAGCAACCAGACCAGTGGAGGCGCATGCGTTATCTTTTCGCTGTAGTTTTATGGGTGTACTCAAACGCGGCCCTCGCCGCCCAGTGGGAAGAACACCAACTGTTCGAAGGCGCCTCACCGGCTGTCACCCTGCGCATCATGTCCAGTACCGACACCTCGATTTTTTCACCCATCATTGAGGGGTTTTTAGAACAGAACCCAGAGCTCTCTGTTGAATACCTGGTGGCGGGTTCTTCAAATATCTACGATGAATTCCGACAAGCGCCCGAGAGTGCCGATGTGCTGATATCCAGCGCAATGGATTTACAGCTGAAGCTGGTCAATGACGGGTTTGCCTACAGAATCAACGACATTGTCCATCCCGAATGGGCTCAATGGCGGCAAAGCCTGTTCGGATTCACGTTGGAGCCGGCAGCCATTGTGATCAATAAAAAGGCCTTCTCCAAACTCACTTTGCCACAATCACGCCATGGCTTGATTCAAGTATTACGAGCCAACCCAGATGTATTTAGAGGCAAGCTTGGCACCTACGATATTCGTGATTCAGGATTGGGCTATCTGTTTGCCACTCAAGACGCCCGCCAGTCAGAAACCTATTGGCGCTTGATGGAACTGATGGGAGGTCTGGATGCCAGTCTCTATTGCTGCTCGGGAGAGATGATAGAAGACCTTGCAAACGGCACAATAGCTGTGGCCTATAACGTTCTGGGAAGCTATGCCCGCGCGCGAACGGATCTTAGCGACGATATTGAAGTGATTCTGCCTGCCGACTTTCCGACCATCATGATGCGAACTGCCATGGTGTCTGCTAACAGTAAACTGCCAGATGAGGCGATAAGGTTTGTGCGATACCTGGCGACATCACGCTGGAGCGGTGCAGGCGATATAGCCTCTGGGCTACCTCCGTTGAACGACACAAAAGTTCGTGACACGCAAAATGCGCCCATTGCACTTGAGCCAGATCTACTAATTTTTCTGGACCAGATGAAACGTCGCATTTTCGTGGAGGAATGGGAAAATTCGATAATCCAGTAGCGTTCTCCCACGATAGAGTCACAAAAATTCACAGTTGCACCCTGTGACTTATCCATTCGCGACTTGAATCACAATTCAAAGACGTCAATTTGACGCCAACGCGTCACTTCCACGCGCAACAGCGACAGACACACAGAAAAGTTATGGGCACTAGGGGCCTAAGATGGTTTACGCTTGTGCCAGCAACTACCGGACGATGTTGGTAATTTGCGTTCAAAGCGCTCAACTGCCGTGATTAAATTTCAAAAATAGGAATAAGCACGTCAGCTGGAATCAAATTCTGGGTATGCTGCGTTTTGAGTCCACTTGATAATCTTGAAGGAGATAAATGTGAAAATCAGATCAACCCCCGTACTACTTGCCGGTGCATTAGCTGTACTAACATCGCAAACTGCCGTCGCGCAGAGCATGGAAGAACTCACCGTGGGTTACTTTCTTGAATGGCCAATGCCTATGCTGGCAGCCAAAGCCTCAGGTGCTTATGATGAAGCATTGGGCATCCCGGTAAAATGGGTATCCTTTGAAACGGGTACGGCCATGAGTGCTGCGATGGCTTCTGGTGATGTTCACCTGTCTGTCTCGCAAGGCGTGCCTCCGTTTGTTATCGCCGCATCAGGTGGTCAGGACATCCAGATTGTAGACGTCGCTGTCAGCTACTCAGAAAACGACAACTGTGTGGTATCAGCAGGGTTGGAAGTTGACGCGGAAAGCGCTGGCGAACTGGCTGGCAAGAAGGTCGCTGTGCCTTTGGGAACAGCAGCGCATTACGGCTTCCTTCGTCAGATGGGACATTTTGGAGTCGACGTTTCTAGTCTTCAAGTCGTCGACATGGCTCCACCAGAAGGTGCTGCGGCACTGGGCCAAGGCGCTGTTGATTTCGCCTGTGGGTACGGTGGCGGTCTTACTCGCATGAAAGAGCATGGCAACGTGCTACTAACCGGTACTGAGAAGGAGCAACTCGGCATTCTGGTATTTGACGTCACATCAGCACCTGCTGGAATCATTGCTGAGAACGGCGATCTGGTTTCAACCTTCCTGTCGGTAACAGCAGCTGCCAACACTGAATGGAACACCAACCCGAACGACGAGATGCTCGCCGTTATTGCTGAAGGCGCTGGTATGGACCTCGAGGCAGCTCGCCAGTCCATTTCCTCCATGAAGTTCCCAACCGTTGAAGAGCAGCTGTCAGAAACATGGTTGGGCGGCAATGCTGCTGCGTTCATGAAAGGTGTGGCTGATGTATTTGTCGAAGCCGGATCCATCGATTCTGCGTTGGACAGCTACGAAGATGCAGTGAACATCGGTCCTTTGCAAGCCGCGCAATAATCTTGTTCTAAAGTGACGGCAGCGTTGTCTTAGTAAAGACGACGCTGACCCTGGCGTTGCCTCATGTGGGGCAACGCCAGGACTTACAATTCTTTCAACAAGCCTGCGCTGTACCCCATATCCCGCGTCGGTTATTACTGGAGAATGCTTTGGGCACTCTGTCACTGGAAAACCTGTCGATGCGCTTCGATCTCCCTAACGGAGATGCGGTACAGGCCCTGGAAAAAGTCTCACTGACGCTTAACGAAGGCGAGCTTCTTAGCGTTCTCGGGCCATCAGGATGTGGCAAAACTACCTTATTGAATATAGTGGCAGGCTTCCTGGCACCTACCGACGGTAAACTCGAACTCAACGGTCACGATATCGTTGGCCCGGACGCCGAACGCGGCATGGTCTTTCAGCAAGGGGCATTGTTTGAATGGATGTCGGTGCGAGAGAACGTCGGATTCGGTCTGTTAATGAAGAAAACACCCGAAGACGAAAAAGCCAAGGTCGTCAATCATCTGCTGGATGTTGTCGGGCTTAAAGAATTTAAAGACAAAGCGGTGTACGAGCTGTCTGGCGGCATGCAACAACGTGTGGCGCTGGCTCGATGTCTGGCCAATGATCCGGATGTCATCTTGATGGATGAGCCGCTAGGGGCTCTGGATGCCCTCACCCGTGAGAAAATGCAGAGCCTGGTGCTCAAGCTTTGGAAAGAGACTGGCAAGACCATCATCCTGATTACTCACTCAGTGGAAGAAGCGTTACTGCTGGGCGAGCGATTGATTGTCATGGCACCGCGCCCCGGAAGAATTCACACAGAGTACCGCCTGCCCTTTGCCGAGTTGGGCGTAAGCCAAGACCTGCGAGAAGTGAAGAAGCACCCTGACTTTGCGATCAAGCGAGAAGAGATTCTCAACATGATCTGGGACATGGAAGAGGAAATCATGGGCGCAACGGAGGATGCATCATGATCCCATTAATCATTTATATACTGATTTTTGCGGCTGCCTACTTCATCGTCACCAAGGTGATCAAAAGTGCGGGAGAGCGCGGCTTTTCCTCACGCAAAACAGTGACCTTTGGTGATGAAAGTGCTGTTCGCCCCAATCGCGTGGCCAGTGTCGTCTCCATCGCCACCATCCTGTTGTTGTGGGGCATGTTTACCGGCTCAAAACTGATCCCTGGTTTCTTGCATGCGCCCGGTCCGTTTGAAGGAACCATGTCGTTTTCTTATACAGCGCAAGACGCTGCCAATGAGACCGACGACGCCACCGTGACCGTACAGGTTCATCCACGAGATCAAAAACCTGAGAAGATAGAAGTTGCGCCTGGTGACGGATTTGCCAAGAACGATGTAGCCAGCGTTGCTAGCTGGCGATCCAAACTGGTACCCGTTGCCAATAACGACAAGAATGAAGAAGGTGCAAAACCCACCGTCATTGCTATCAATGGCAAGAGCATTGTTCCCGGTGGGTCCGTCAAAGTTGATGGCGGTAAGGTAACGCTCTCAGACAAAGGCACGCCTAACGTCGAACCCGCTCGTGGTTGGCAGATGGAGCCCCTGTATTTGCCAGCGCCAGAAGCTGTGTGGACACGGACTCTGAAAATTGTTGACGAAGGATTTAGAAACTTCACCCTGGTCGAGCATCTGGGCTATTCCCTGTTCCGCGTTGTTGTTGGCTTCCTGTTAGGCGCTCTTGTGGGCATTCCTTTGGGCTATGCCATGGGACTGAGTAACTGGTTCAGAGGATGGTTTGATCCTATTGTGGAATTCATGCGTCCGGTGCCACCACTGGCGCTCATACCGCTTGTTATCATCTGGGCAGGTATAGGAGAATCGGGGAAGATCATTCTGCTGTTTCTCGCCGCACTGTGGATCATGGCGATTGCGGCTCGTGCCGGAGTCTCAGGCGTTAACATCGCGAAGGTTCATGCCGCCTACTCTCTTGGGGCCGGGCCTAAACAAATCATGCGCTATGTCATCATCCCCAACTCCTTGCCCGAGATATTTACAGGCGCCCGTGTGGCCATGGGTGTGTGCTGGGGTACTGTTGTGGCCGCAGAGCTTGTCGCCGCTGAACAAGGCGCAGGCATGATGATCATGACAGCATCTAAGTTTCAGAATACCGATATCGTTATTATGGGGATTATCCTGATCGGAATCATCGGCTTCGGCATTGATCTGTTGATGCGCTGGGCTGAGAGAATAATGGTGCCTTGGAAAGGCAAGGGCTAGTGCTCTAGTGAATCGCTAGCACCATTACAGTGCTAGTGTCCCAGCAAGCTGTAAAGTAGCTACGGCGGCCGATACTAATCGGCCGTTTTGCGTTATGGCTGGCCAACATGCTGTGTTGATAGCCAAGTTCAAAATTGCCAGCTTTGAGTGGAATATAAGCAGTCAGCCTATTCAGTTACCAACGATTTAGGACTTCGATCACAGGGAACCGTTTTATCGGAGGGTAGCTAGGGACGCTAAGATTGTTAACTTGAGGAGTTAATCAATGCGTCACTCTTTTTTCCTATTATTCATAGCGGCCCTATTAGCGACATCATTTCCGATTCTGAAGGTGCAGGCTGACGAGTCCCTTACAGCCGCCCGCGAGTTGGCAGAACAGGGAGACGCAAACGCGCAGTTCGAACTTGCCGTTATGTACGATTTCGGCAACGGTGTTCCGGAGAACGATCTGCAGGCGGTGAAATGGTACCGGCTTGCTGCAGAACAAGGGTATGTGAGCGCGCAATTTAATCTGGCCCTAATGTTTCGCCACGGCGAGGGTGTTCCGGCCGATGATCTCAAAGCAGTAGAGTGGTACAGGCTTGCCGTAGAACAAGGGCATGCTAAAGCGCAATTCAATCTTGCAGTAATGTACGATTTTGGCGAAGGAATCGCGGAAGACGATAGCGAGGCCGTGAAGCTGTATAAGCTTGCTGCAGAACAAGGATATGCTCAAGCGCAACTCTATCTTGCACTTAGCTACGACAACGGTGAAGGCGTAATGGAAGACGACCGGGAGGCGGTGAAGTGGTATCGCTTAGCTGCAGAACAAGGGAACGTAAAAGCGCAGTTCAATCTTGCACTCAGCTATGACAACGGCGAAGGTGTCCCTGTAGACAATCGTGAGGCGGTAAAATGGTACAGGCTTGCCGCAGAGCAAGGCCATGCTGAAGCTCAATTCTCTCTTGCAGTGAGCTATGACTTCGGTGAAGGTGTTTCAGCAGACGATCGAGAAGCGGTGAACTGGTATCGGCTTGCTGCAGAACAGGGGCATGCAAATGCACAATTCAATCTCGGGATCATGTACTTCAACGGTGAAGGTGTATCTCAGAGCTATGTAAAAGCCTACGCGTGGACTAACCTGGCTGCTGCTCAAAATGTGGAGGGTGCCAGAGGGAACAGATCGTCCTTTAAACAGCAAATGACATCCGCTCAAATCAATGAGGCACAGCAACTCAGCTCTACCTGGTATGAGCACATCCAGAATAAACAGCCCATTCCACAATCACTGACACGGGTTGAGCCTTCTAGAGAAACCGTTATGAAAGCGCAGCAATTGCTTACGATTCTTGGATATCGCTTGGGAACCGCAGATGGCATGCCAGGTGACAAAACCAGTGCTGCCGCCAGAGCATTTCAAAGGGATAACAATTTGCCAGTGACCGGCGCTATCAACAACGAACTGCTTACCGTCTTGAGTGAGAAAATTAAATCGGTGTCACTGGATACGATCTAGAATTAGTAGCACCAGCGGTTGGCCGCAGGGTTGCCGACGTATCACCCTGCCGCCATGACCGACAAACCGCTTAGTCAGCAGTGTTGCTCGATTGGCAATTTGTAGAGGCCGAGCCAGCGAGGTTGTTTTCGGATGAAGCTGCTTGCCAAAAATCGGCCTAGCGCCATTGCAGCATAGCAGGCTCTCGACACGAATTGGCTGCTGGGGGCTTGCGTCAGAACAGACTGCGTTGCACGACGTTTTGTAACACGCTTGAGGCAACCCAGTTTGGGCATTGTCAGGTTGTGAGCAGACCCGACAAACGTACCATGAGCCAAGACTTTGCCCGCCCGGTGGCGGTTTGCGCGCAATAATGGCGGAGAGGGAGGGATTCGAACCCCCGGACCTTTAACAGTCAACGGTTTTCAAGACCGCCGCATTCGACCACTCTGCCACCTCTCCAGCGGCACGAAGTGTACAAGATTCTGAGGTGAATGTGGTGACACTATCGGTTTATTTACAACACAGATCACTTGAATGACCTTAATCAAGCCATATCTCTTCCACAGACCACACTGCAAAGGATCAGTTATCCCGTAGTGTATGGGTCGCTAACACTGTTTATCCGTAGAGTGCATCCGAGAAATACGACTGATCCGGAACCTGCGCTTTGGGCTACAAGTGTATAGTTATCAAACTGTTGTCGGTCGGCAACCTAACTTGCCGTTTGTCATTTTAAGGAGTATTACTAGTATGGCTGTAGATGTAACCAAACCGGTCGCGCAAAGTCAGGAGAGTGCGCTCTCCACCAATCGCGTCTTGCAGAACACGTATGCCTTGTTGGCTTCCACCTTGGTTTTCAGCGGTGTTATGGCTGCCATGTCCATGGCGATCAATCCGCCGTTCATGATGGCCCTAGTCTCAACATTAGGCGCCTTCGGTGTCTTGTGGTTTGTGCTGCCGAAATTTGAGAATTCCGCTGCTGGCGTAGGAGTCGTTTTTCTGATTACTGGCATGCTTGGCTTCGGCTTGGGCCCAATGCTCAACCACTACACCGCCCTGCCTAATGGCTCAACACTCGTGGCAACTGCCATGGGTGGTACTGGAACCATATTCTTCGCATTAAGTGCTTATGTGCTAAAGACTAAGAAGAGCTTTGACTTCATGGGTGGCATGTTGTTCATCGGCATGTTCGTTGTCATCGGCGCGATATTGCTGAATATATTTGTGCAGATCCCGTTGTTGTCTGCGGCAATATCGGGGGCCATCGTTTTGATGATGAGCGGTTTCATTCTGTTCGACACCAGCCGCATCATCAATGGTGGTGAGACCAACTACATCAGAGCTACCATTTCTATGTTTTTGAACATCTTCCTCATGTTTACCAACCTGCTCCAGCTGCTTGGCATCATGGGTGGCGACGACTAGGCAGATTGCACCCTCGCCCATAAGGTCCTGAACGGTCTGAATGCAGTAATCACTCGTTCAATCAGTCAAACCACAAACACTGGGCCGCTTTGCGGCCCAGTGTCGTTAACAAATACCAATACCTTCGACATTCTTTAAGGAGTCATCTGTTGTGAATTCTCTTTGGTATCAGATTCCAATGGCCCTACTCTGTGTGTACATCCTCGTGCGTATGTGGCCAACGGCAATTTATTATGTAAAAAATGGCCCGCGTGGTTCGTCCAAGGAATGGTTAAACGTATCGATTCTCCTGGCAGCTGTCGTGCTGTTCGTCACCTTCCTTATCACCGTTGTTAGCGGCTAGCGACCTACCAAGTCATCTAGGTAATCTTCTCAAGCTCAAACGTCGCAGTAATAGGCGCATGGTCTGACGACTGATAATGCCCCAACGACTCAACAGATCGTAGCGTCAAGCCCCTGTAGAACAAGTGATCCAGATGCTGATTCATCTGCGACAGACGGCTTCGCCTTTGCATATCAGCTTCATGCAATCCAGCGCCAACAGCTACCCGCTGAAAGTGTGCAAGCCTTGCCGGATTCCAGGTATTAAAGTCGCCACCAAGGATTATCGGGCCTTGATGCACTGATAACGCAGCTTCTAACTGACCGAGCTGTTCTGCATATTTTTTTACGCCGACAAAGTTTATCGCGTGCATGTTCAACACTAGCAATTGCTCTGAGCAATTACGCAATGGATATAGCGTAGTTAACAGTAATTTCTGTGTCAGTGACACCGGCTCGTGATGCGGCGAGAGATAGAAACGCCGCTCCACCGCCTTAACCACACACCCAGTGTTAACACCATGCTCACACTGCGTTCTAGGGTCCTTGAAGCTTCTGGCCATCACCCACTCCAAACGGGCACTTTGCGTAAATGTGGGGTCGCTAGGGGCGTTACAAACCGCCTCCTGTAACAGCACCAAATCACGATCAGCAATCAATTCGACAAAATCATCCTGCCAACTGCTGCGTTTTGCCTTGAGAATATTCCATAGCAGGCATCGCACAACAGGCCCCAGTCCGCTTTGTTGCGCACAGCCCATCACCTGAAGCTCATCATCAGCAGAAAAGCATTGCGGCATGAAGCGATTTCGCAGCATAGTTACCCTGAGTTATAAATACGGTGAAAACAAACGAAAGAAGTTATTACGCACCCGCACCAGAAAATGTTGGTCAGGTGCTTGTGTAAGTTGTGTTGCTAGAGCCATCTTAGCCCCAACAATAGCCCTCAGTTGCTTGTTAAGACGCTTGCTGTAACATTCTAGATTAATCTCGAAGTTCAGTTCCAGGCTCCGGGCATCCCAGTTACTTGAGCCCACCAGACTCCAGTCATCGTCAACCAGAAACAGCTTGCTATGGTCAAAGGGATCCGGCGACTCATAGAGATTAACGCCGATGGCCAATAACTCAGCCTGATTAGCCTGCATAGCCCAACCCACAAAGCGCAAATTGTTTTTCTCTGGCACGCAAACATCAACCCTTACGCCTCGCAGCACTGCAAGCTGCAATACATTCGTCATCGACTTGTCGGGTAGAAAATACGGCGACATCACACAAACTCTGGTAGTTGCCGATTGCACCGCACCCATGATTGTCAGTTTCAATTTCTGGAAATTGTCATCTGGGCCATCCAGAAGTACGCGACTGACAACCGGGCGCGATTGACCATCATCACACCAGCGTGGCAAGCTTAACTGCTCGTTACTGGCAAACTCCCAGTCGGCAGCAAACACCTGATTAATCTGATTAATGACAGGCCCCTGCACTTTAAAATGGACATCCTGCGTTTTGTGTGCCGAACTGCCAGACAGAAGATTGTTGTCCCGAATGTTGATACCGCCCAGGAAAGCAACCTGACCATCAACTGACAGAATTTTTCTATGGTTACGAAGGTTGATGAAACGTGTGCCACTGGTGGACAACGCTGACAGGAAACGGGCAGTTTGCACACCTTGGCCACGCAGTACGCGATCAGATCGCACCAGGCTCAATCCGTAACCCACGCCTAAGCCGTCGATCAATACTCGCACCTCAACGCCCCTTCGATGCGCATTGGTTAACGCTGCCACAAACTGCCGCCCCACTTCATCGAATTCAAAAATGTAACTGGACAGCACGACGCTGGTTTGTGCCATCTCTATGGCCGCGAGCATCTGCGGATAGGCCTCATCACCGTTGAGCAAGGGCTCAAGCGCATTGTCTGGCAAGTATGGGGCGTCATGCACCCCGCGACCAAAGCGCATTCGTTCTTGCCAACTCATCGGCAAAGCAGCTATCTGTACACACTGCTCGTCGTTACTGCGGGTGGCTACCGCTGATAAATCGGGCAGTTCTGCCCGCGCGCGAAGAAGAATGCGGTTGATTCCGAATAACCAGTACAACAAGGCACCCATTAGAGGCGCCAGGACAATAATACCCAGCCAACTGAATGCTGACGCCTCGTTCCGCTTGTTCAGAACAACATGCAGCCCGGCCCAGATAGCTAGCACCAGATACACCGCTCCCGCCAGCGAAAAGGCTGTTCCAGTGTCTACGTATTCCAGAGGATCGGGGGTCATAACTCGTCGTCGTTAAGAAACTTGCGACTTGACGCACAAGTGTGCACCGCGAAAGCTCAAAGGTGGCCGTCAAGGCGATCAAGTTAACTCAAATCACGCCGAAAGATAATTATTATTATTGTACTGGTGAAGAACATGGCTCGTTCGTCTGATTCAAATTTCCTGATTTCATTGCTACGTGACAAGACGTTTCAGGCAAGAGAGATCCGGCGCGTCATCAAGTTATCGATACTGTACCTTGCCGTGACTACTGCATTGTTAGGCGTGTTCTACTATCAGATAGTTGGAACCCTGCTGCAAGGCGTTGCTCCACTGCTTTTTGTTTCTGAAGACATTGCAATGGTCAATGAGGCAATGCCCACAATGGCCACTGTTTTGGGTCAATGGATGTTGGCCATGCTTGGCATCAACACCCTCATAACCATCGGGCTGGGCATCTATATTACCCGCAAACTGGGCCACCCAATCATGGCCATTAAGCGCGCATTGCGAGAAGTCGGAAACGGCAACATGGATGTCCGCTTGCGCTCAAGCGATAAAAGTGAATTCGGAGAAATCTCTAGTGAACTCAGCGCAGCAATGCACTCGGTACGCACCCAGATTGCCGCTGCCAAACACAGCATAGAAGCTGCGACAACTATCAGAAGCGAGCCTTCAACAACATCTACTGAACAAGATGTCGACGGCGCACTGAACAACTGCCGAAGTGCGTTAGATTTCTTTCACGTGCAAGATACTAAGCTGAACTTGCAAGCGGGTCCACTGAACCTAGTCGATGATGACGATGACGCTGGCAGAAAAGTAGCCTGACTCCGCGTTACATTTCAAAAACACAGCCTTGCTATTAAAGTGGATGTACAAAAAATGAGTTCATGGAAACTGCGTACTTGCCTCAGCGTATCCATTGCAGCGGCTTTGATCAGCGCTTGTGATAGTGGCGGTGGCGGACAAGACGGCCCACCGGTTGAAGAACGAGGTGTCAACGGCACGTTTTTATTCGTCACCCACCAACAGCAATCTCTGGGCGAAGATGAAGAACAAGTGCTGTACTACGGCACACGCAATGTTGGCACAACAGAGAGCTTTGAGGTGCGCATTGCCAATCGCGGAGCCGATATACATCCACTGAAAAATATCTCGGTGGTGGCGCCAGAGCCTGCAACGCAGTTCAGCGACAACTCAGAAGAATTTGCTGTTCAGGTGCTTGACAACATTGTTTTACAACCTTCCGAAGTGGTTACTGTGGACGTTAGCTTCACGCCCATCACCCAGGGTGAAAAGCATGCGCGCTTTGTTGTTGACTACGAAACCATAAAACTGGTGGAGGAGTCAGTCAATGTTAACGAACAGAGCTTCTACCGGGGCAACGAACTTGCAGCGGATGGAGAATTCCTGGCGGCCAGAAGCTCATATAAAAGTTACTTGGCAAATGATCCTGTCACGATCAACAAGCGCCGCGCCGCTATACGCCTTCCCATTATCGATGAAGCTCAGAGCTATGGTGGAGACGCTGACTTAGGACTTTATCTGCAGGCAATGACCCAGCGTGACGAGAAAGACTTTGCAGGCGCTGTTCGCACATTGGATGTTTTTGCACAATCATACCCAGACAGCTATCTGGCCGACGATGCGCAGTATCTAAAAGGCTACATTCAACTTATCGATCTTGATGAACCTGCCAATGCACTGCTGTCGATGCAGGCCCTCAGACAAGCCCATCCAGATACTAACTATTACGATACGTCGTTGTACAGCGATGCCATTGCGCAGATTGCAGTCGGCAACGCGGAGTCTGCACGTCATTTATTGCAAGACCTGATGCTGCGACATACCGGTATAGACGCTTTGGGCGTCAAACTACCCAAAGACAATTTGATGTCACGAATGTGGTTTGATCGAGCGGCGCAGATGCTTTCCAGTGTTTAGCCCGTACGCTTTATAAAACCCTAAAGTTCATGGATAATGCGTGGATGAAATCGCGCATCAAACGGCTCTTACTGGTTGTACTGGTCTTCAATCTGTCGTTGGTGGCACTCACTGTAGCCTTATCGTTTCAGGCAATGCATGAGCATCCGATGCAAGGTGAGCTGGTGGCGTCGGGTGATTATCAACTACACGTCATAGACTCCGGTACACCTGCAGATGCAGATGCAGATGCAGATGCAGCAACTATCGTACTGATCCACGGAGCAAGCACCAGCGCGCTGGATTTTTCCACCAACCTACACCCTGCTCTGGCCACTGACTGGCGTGTACTGTCCATAGACAGGCCCGGACACGGTTACAGCGAACGCGGCCCAGTTAGCGATGCACACGATCCAGCCAGGCAAGCCGCCATGATTCTGGACGCGTTGCACACACTGGACATTAACAATCCCGTGTTGGTAGGACACTCGTGGGCGGGATCCGTTGTTATGGCCGCGCTTCTTACTGAGCATCCTCATGTCAGCGTAAAAGCGGGAGTGCTGATAGCAGGCGCAACACATCCCTGGGAAGGAGATAGTGCCTGGCATGTGGAGCTCAGCGCGCGTCCCATACTGGGTGATATCTTTCGTTGGCAGTACATCTCACCCTTAGGACGGTTATCGCTTGAGGAGGCCGTGCAAAGCGTTTTTACGCCGGAGGCGGTGCCAGAAAACTACATCCAGAATACAGGTTTGAAGTTGTCGCTTAGACCTGCCACGTACAAACACAATTCAGTTGACCGGACAAAGCTAAGCCCCCTGCTGAGTACACAGTCACAGCGTTATCCCACGATCAGTCAACCGCTACTGTCCATCGCTGGCAGCGACGACAGTGTAGTACCTGCATGGAATCACCATGATCGTCTTGTCCAGCAGATAGATCAGCTGCAAAGCCTGGTGGTTGAAGGCGCTGGTCATGCGCCTCACCAGACCCGCCCAGAACTTATTGCTGACACCATTGCCGCGTTTGTACGCTCTTTGAATTACTGAAGATAAATCACGCTAGCACGCAAAACTTCTATAAGAGATCACGCAACCACTAAACCGTGGCACGATCAGCCAGGTCAATTGTTGGGCTATTCGCGTCTATCTCTTTGCACAAGCCCGTCGTTCCACGTACCACCAGATGAGTATCAAGTTGCTGACTCAACACGTGGGTCTTGTTTTCCACAGCATCAATGAGCGCACCTGCCGCTCTCTCGCCCATACGCTGCGCATTGACATGCACCGTGGTAAGCGCTGGATAAAGTTCGGCCGATAACTCAAGATCATCAAAGCCGATAATAGATAGATCGCCCGGTATCGACAATCCCATTTTCAGCGCCTCTAGCAAGGCGCCTTGGGCAATGACATCATTGCCACAAATGATGGCCGACACATCGTGATCAATAAGCTGCCAGAACGCTCTACGGCTATCGCGCAAAGAATATGCAACTTCAACAATTCGGCTTGCCGGCAGTGCTATGCCATGGTAATTCAAGCGTTTGACTATGCCATGAACACGCTCGCGGGCACGATCGTTATGAGCAGCTATACCGGCCAGAACACCGATATCCCGATGGCCCAGACTGACAAGATGGTCAACCACCTCATGCATCGCGTTTGCATTATCAAAACCGATGTTAGGGGCTCGCGCTCCCTCATCAAACGCCCAGGTACATACGTGGCGAACAGCCGCTTTTTCCAATCGCTCGAACACTACCGGTTCATGATCGTTACCCACCAGCAGTAATCCATCAACACCGCGCTCAATCATGCGTATTACTTGCTCAGCATGTTGTTCACGCTCCTCATGAGAGACAGCCAGGATGAACGTGTACCCGCGCAACTGCGCAGCGCGTTCAAAAGCATTGATACCCTCAGCAAAAATAGCGTTGTTCAATGTAGGAATAATGGCACCCAGCGTACCGCTTCGCTGTAGCGCCAAGGCTCGAGCACTGGCATGGGGTACGTATTGCAAAGCGTCAATGGCGCTCTGAACGCGTTGCCGCACCTCTTCTGTGACGACACCACGGGCGTTGATCACCCGTGACACCGTCGCGGTGGATACGCCAGCCAGCTTGGCAACATCTGTCTGTTTAGGCATGTGTGCTGACAGTTTCTGGGAGGAATAAAATGAAAATAAGCAATAATTGGCCTTGAGTTTACACAATGTATGCGCTTACAATTCGTAAATCACTGAATCACCTCGCACCTCTGAGCCAACACGCACCATGGAATACCTTAAGAAAGCCGTTAAATCTGCCACTACCGGCGAGCAAGACGTCAAAGCCACCGTGCAAACCATGCTGGACGAAATCGAAGCTGGCGGTGAGGACGTTGTGCGTAGTTACGCATCCAAGCTGGACAAGTACGAAGGCGAGATCGTCGTCAGCGCTGAACAACGCGCGGCTTCTCATTCGCTCGTCAATCAACGCCTCAAGGATGACATTCGCTTCGCTCACGATAATGTTCGCCGCTTTGCTGAGGCTCAATTTGCCAGCATTGTTGATACCCAAATTGAAGTCCTGCCAGGGCTTATTGCCGGTCAAAAGCAGATTCCTGTTTCGGCTGCAGGATGCTACGCACCGGGTGGGCGCTACTCACATGTGGCTTCAGCCATCATGACGGCAACAACAGCCAAAGTGGCTGGCGTCAAACACATCTCTGCCTGTTCGCCACCAAGACCCGGTGTCGGTATGAACCCGGCTGTACTCTATGCACTGGACGTTTGTGGCGCTGATACCATCCTGAATCTGGGTGGCGTTCAAGGTATTGCAGCCATGGCCTTCGGCCTGTTCGGCACCTCCCCTGCTCGCGTTCTTGCAGGTCCCGGCAATCAGTACGTTGCTGAAGCCAAGCGCATTCTTTTTGGCCGTGTCGGTATTGATATGTTTGCAGGCCCAACTGAAAGCATGGTTATCGCAGATGCCAGCGCTGATCCAGCCATCGTGGCATCTGATCTGGTAGGTCAGGCCGAGCATGGCTACAACTCGCCGGTGTGGTTGATATCCACAGACAAAGCGCTAGCAAAGGAGGTCGGTGATCTCATTCCTGGATTGATCGCTGATCTACCCAAATTAAATCGCGACAACGCGGCTATTGCCTGGGAAGAATATGGTGAAATCATGGTCTGCGATTCGCGTGAAGAAGCCGTGGAAGTATCTGATCGTTATGCCTCAGAGCACCTTCAGGTTCAGGCAGACGATCTGGACTGGTGGTTGGACAATCTCAGCAACTACGGTTCGCTGTTTCTGGGTGAAGAGACAACCGTTGCCTATGGCGATAAAGTCTCTGGGCCGAACCACGTGCTCCCTACCAAAGGCGCTGCACATTACACCGGTGGTTTGTCAGTAGGCAAATTCATCAAGACCGTAACGTGGCAAAAATCCACCCGTGAAGCAAACCGCGATATCGGCCAGGCTTGTGCGCGGATCTCACGCCTCGAAGGCATGGAAGGACATGCGCGCACCGCGGATGTTCGTTTGGCAAAGTACTTTCCAAAAGAGAATTTTGACCTGACAGGTGAGAGCTAATTGACTCAGAACGTAAATCCATGAATCAAGCATTACACAGGTTTAGCGTTGAAGGGCGTGTGGTAGTTGTTACAGGCGCCTCTTCAGGTATTGGCAAGCACATGGCAACCGTACTGGCGCACGCGGGTGCAGGTGTTGTATTAGTAGCCAGACGCAAAGATACTATCGATTCGTTGGCGGATACCCTTCGCCGCGATATACCCACAGCGCGCGTGCACACTGTCTGCTGTGATTTGAACGCCGTTGAGGATTTCGATGCGCTAGCAATAGAGCTCAGTGCGCCTTTTGGTGCACCAAACTCTCTGATCAACGCGGCCGGTGTAAACTTTCGAGAACCTGCCGATCAGATCAGTGCGCAAAGCTGGAATCAGACGATAAACCTGAATCTGACGGTACCTTTCTTTCTAAGCCGGGCATTAGTGAATGGCATGAGGGGCGACGGCACCATCATCAACATTGCCTCTCTGCAATCGATACGCGCTTTCCCTGATAGCATGCCCTACGGCGCTTCCAAAGGCGGTGTTACCCAGCTTACTCGGGCGATGGCACAGGCCTGGTCTCCAGAGGGTGTGCGCGCCAATGCAATAGCCCCTGGATTCTTTCCAACAGAACTTACGCAGGCGGTATTTGATGACGACGCCAAAGCAGCTGCCAATGCCCGCCAAACCTGCATTGGGCGCAATGGTGAGCTGGAGGACCTCAGCGGCCCTACTCTGTTTCTTTGCTCGGCTGCAAGTAGCTATATGACCGGACAAGTACTGTACGTGGATGGCGGGTTTACGGCTAAATAGTGTGGGTTGTGAACCGTAATTCTTATCCTAGTACAAACTATATATGAAGCTAATCTATTGAATTTTCTCCTTTTAGGTACCATGTTCGTAAGGTAAAGGATTAATTATCTCACTTAATAGGTACATAGCTTCTATGGATTTTCTGCTCAACGCTGCATCAATTTTCTGGATAGGACTAGCCATTGTCTTGGTCCTCATCCTCAATTCATCGGTAAAATTCGTGCCGCAAAACACCGCGTTTGTGGTGGAACGCTTCGGTAAGTTCAGAACCACCCTAACCGCTGGACTGAAGTTTATCTTTCCGTTTATCGACCGGATTGCCTACCAGGTATCTCTTAAAGAACTCGCGCTGGATGTTCCATCGCAGTCGGCCATCACTAAAGACAACATCACCTTAACCGTCGACGGCATTCTCTACCTCAAGGTGATAGACCCGGAGAAGTCCAGCTACGGTATCGACAACTATATTTTTGGTGTCACTCAGCTCGCTCAGACCACCATGCGATCTGAAATAGGCAAGATGACACTGGACAAAACCTTCGAAGAGCGAGAGGTGTTGAACCTGGCCATCGTTGCAGCTATCAACGAAGCTGGTGAGGCTTGGGGTACTACCTGCCTACGATACGAAATAAAGGACATCACGCCGCCACAAAGTGTTCTTGAGGCAATGGAACGTCAAATGAAAGCAGAGCGAGACAAGCGTGCCACTGTTCTGGAATCAGAAGGTGAGCGCCAATCTGCGATTAATGTCGCTGAGGGTCAGAAAGCTTCTATCGTTCTCGCTGCAGAAGCCCAACGCGAAGAACAAATCCTGGAAGCACAAGGTGAGGCCGAGGCTATTAAAACTGTCGCGTCAGCTCAAGCACAAGCATTGGCAACTATCGGCCAAGCCGCGGCCACCGCTGAAGGCCAGAAGGCTGTCCAACTTGATCTGGCCACGCGCGCCATCGCAGCCAAAGAGGCTATTGCCAAGCACTCCACTATTGTATTGATGGATGCCGAAAAATCTGAAGCAGGAAGTGTTGTGGCACAGAGCATGGCCGTGGTCGCGGCAATGAACTCTGCTGGTCTGAACACAAATAGTAACTAATGGAGATGTTTCTAGCCAATCAGACAGCCGTCTGGCTCGCTCTGGGCTTTGTGCTGTTGGCCATCGAACTTGTAGCCTTTGGCATGGGCAGCGGCGTTCTGCTGTTCGGCAGCATAGGTGCCCTCATTACAGGGGCATTGTTGTGGTTCGGCCTGGTACCTGATCTGTTCATTGCAGCCGTTGCCTGTTTTGCAGTGTCTACAGCCTTAGCAACTGCCCTACTGTGGAAACCTCTCAAAAGCCTCCAGAGCGGTACAGAGCTTGGCAATGATCGCAGTAGCGATCTTATTGGCCATAGATTCTTTGTCACTGATGACATAAACCGTACCGTTCATTCTCAGCAGAAGTATTCGGGCATTACCTGGCGTGTAGAGCCTGGTCACGAATTAAAAAGCGCTGATATATCTGCCGGTACGGAGGTTGAGGTCGTGGCGGTGAAAGTGGGTGTGTTTTATGTAGCTCCAGTTGGCGGTGGTAGTTAGGGCTTAGCACTCAGAGAAACATATCGTCACCTGAGCGTACGCTATCTGTAAGACAGATCTAAGCTCTTTGCCTAACTTGCCCAAACGCCACCAGCACATGCCAGATCTGCTTCAAGTATTGAAGCGTTTGAGCGGTACTGCCCCACTCAGCCCATGCTTCTGGGCTCTCACTAAGCGCAACCACGGCGTCGCCGATCTTTGCGGCATTGAGCACGCCGTCAGGTGCGATACGCTGTGCAAGAGGCACCATCACGCTTCCCCGAAAATCATCTGGAACTAATGACGTAGCCAGTTCAAGATGCGGTTTCCAAAAGATCGCAAAACGGTAACGCTCAGAAAGCTGAACCAGTTGCTCACCGCACTCAGTCCCATAAAAGGAAGCATCCGCGGCTAGCCACTCTACATCTTCGGCAAGGTTCAGCGCGCCGTGAATATGCACTTCGATACATTCATCAAGAGAACGGCCAGGAGCAGATAATGAACCTGACGTTTGAAACAAAAAATCTTCGCCAATTAATCGATCGAGAAACGCTGATAGATCAAGCCCACTGGCGCGCAAAGTAGCCTGACTGCTGACCACGTCTTTCATCAACGCAACGAGTACCGCATCAAATTGATCAAGCACCACGACATTGTCAGGATTCGTGGAACTATCACCATAAGCATACGTACACCGTGAGGCGATTGCAGCCTTTAACCGAAAGTGGCAACTACCAAATCGTGGACATGCCCCGTCCCAGTAATTCATCAGATTCAGCGCTCCATACTTCGGGCGTGCCTTAGCCGCAACCTCAGCACCCTGGTACGCACCACCAAACAGCCGCCGCTCCCATTCATCTCTATTGCCACCTTTGAATGCCGACAGGCCACCATTAGAAATACCGGTTTCAAACTGGTTTGAGTACGTACCGCTGTTCAGTAAGCTGGCAGCAACATTTTCACCACCAGCGCACAAGCGGTCCGGGTGAAACGATACATCGATGGGAGTCTTGGCCTGAATGACTGCGAGTGCATTGACGTATCTCGCTATCGGCATATCAGCTTGATCGAGCAAGTGCGTAGCATTTTCCAGAGCGGCCTGATGATATTTTACAGCGCAGAGCCTTACGTGGTTCACTGCATTTACTTGAGATTCAGTCAGCGCGCTCATGTTTAAAGGATGCCACAAATTCCTGGGTAAAATAACACTCACACACGGGGACCATCAGGTAGCCCCCTGCTATCTCATGCAACAGTAAAACACTCCGGCCTCTACAGACAAACCTCAATAGAGTATTTATGATAGTTACGCACAGTAGACCACCATTCTGAACTTCGAAACACTGAGAGATCATGAACAGCTCCACACTCGATATCGTACGACAACAGCTGGCACCTCACGGCACGTGTCGTCTTGCTTTGAACATGAGCAATTTTTTGCTTGTGAACACCACCGACAGCAATGATGAACCAGACGGGGTTTCACCCGCTATCGCTCGTGCCATCACAACAGAGCTGAATGTCAATTTAGAGCTTATTCGCTATGAAGGTCCGGGATTGGTAGCAGATGCTGCAAGAAACGACGAATGGGATCTTGCCAATATAGCGGCAGAACCGGAAAGAGCACGGCTCATCAGCTTCAGCCCTGCGTATTGCGAAATACAGGCCTCTTATCTGGTACCACCGGCGTCGCCTCTCAAAACTCAAAAGGACGTTGATCAACCCGGGATTCGTATCGCCGTAAAAGAGCGCGCTGCATATGATCTTTGGCTGAGTGATAATCTTAAGCATGCCACGCTAGAGCGCGCACCCTCTCTGGACGCATCATTCGAACTGTTTCGTGATGCACAGTTAGACGCTCTGGCAGGCTTACGACCCAAGCTTATTGAACAACAGACTCTAATGCCAGGATCCACGCTGTTTGATGATAGCTTTACTGCCGTACAGCAATCCATTGGGTGCAAACCTCACCATACGGAAGCTATTCAGTATTTACATGATTTTGTGCTACGCGCGCGCCAGACTGGGTTGGTGGCTGATTTAATAGATCAATATGGAGTCACAGGGAAGTTATCCGTAGCGGGTTATACCAATACCAATACCGAAACTGGTACCGAAATTAGTTAGATGTTGACAGATCCTCAGCCAACATCATGGCGTTTCCATCTGGATCATAGAAAGTCGCAATACTCACCATACCTTCCATGGTTATGGTATCGCCATCAAATTTAACCGCCTGTTTTTCAAGCGCTGACCTGGCTTCACTGATATCAGAGACACCAAATACTGGCACGCAGCTTCCGGGTGAGACTTTATCGATATCCCCTAACCCAAGGGTGACACCTGGCACTGTGGTTTTTAGCTCAGTCCAGCCAGCCTCATCAATTGAGAAGATTTCCTCAAATCCCAAATGAGTGCTATACCACTCAGCAGATTGAGCGCGGTTGGCAACCGCAATAGAAATAGTAAGTTGATCATTTAGCTTTGCAGTGGGCATAATTCTCTCCTAGAACAATACAATACTATGTCATGACGGAAATTGCATCTTGCCTTTGCTCGGAAATTGTAAAACTCCCTGGTGCCGGCAAAAATGATGTCCAAATATTCGGATTTTTGCAATGATCACTGCTCTGATTCTCAACCAGAAATAGCATTCGATTATGGCAACACTAGCGGATTCTTCACCACAAGAAGAGCAAACAGCCTTTCAGGCAGAAGACTATTTAATGATTGCTCTCTCAAGAGGATGCACAACAAAACGCCATACCAAGCCATAGAATATTGGACCACCAACTAAGACCAAGTAAGACATGTTGCCCGTTAGTCCATAGACTCTTTCCGGGATATTGCTATAGCTACCAAAACTTGCCATCACTAAACCGAGAAGAAGGCCAGTGAAGAGCATATTTCTTGCGTTTCTCTCAAATTTAACAAATGACGATATTAAATTAAACGAGCCAAAAAGCAGTGGGACCGTTAAGGAGATGTACATAAAATCAAGATCTCCCCCTTTACGTGTATTAGATATAATCAGGCCCAATATTGGCCAGACTGTAGCCGGCAAAGAGGATGCAATGACAAAATACTTAAACCCTGACTTCAAATGTCCAACCATTTCAAATTTCACTCATAAGAGAATTGCCAATTTTACTTTCATTCAAAAAAATCAATAAAGCATCCATGTAGTCAGATAAGTTCTCATGCTGAGGAGCATGCCCCGCATGAAACAATATTTTTAGTGTTGAATTCGGGATAATGCTTTTTGCAAATTCGCCCATTTCTTGCGGAATGATTTTGTCTTTCTGCCCCCACAGCAACAAGGTATTCATAGGAAATTCTTTGGCTCGATCGTTATACGAATTTTGCGATAACTTACCATGTATATCATTGACAGAACTCTCACCCGCAAGATCATCTAACAACTTTCTATACCATTTGCCTTGCGCTTGAAACTCCCTTGATAGATAACTGAATAGAAAAGATGGAATCCTCGGGGGCCTAGCATAGACCCTGCCCACTAATTCTTTGAATTCATGATCGGAATTTATTTGAAAAACATAGTTCCCCTCAAGAATGTCATTCTGAACTGTTCTGATGTCGGCGCTGTAAAAACCGGCACTGCCTACCAATACAAGACTTTGTACCAATTCGGGTGCCTTGCAGGCTACCTCCATTGCGACAGCCCCTCCCAAGGAGTTGCCTAGGATATGCACTTTCCCAAGCATTTTCTCGTGCAATAGCTCAATGACTTTTTCAGCCATAAAGGAGATGGAATACTTTTCTTGGTGATGCCTAGTGTTTTCACCAAACCCTGGCAAATCCGGGATCAACACTCGATATTTTCCAAGTAGTTTTTTGGCTACCATCAAATGTCCATTTTTACTATCGGCAAAACCATGGATCAAAACAACAGTTTCCCTGGAATCATCACCTCCTTCGAAAAAAACAATGCCGTCTTC
>JALZVU010000194.1 GCA_023301795.1 Granulosicoccus sp. | reverse complement strand
TAGACCATACGTATTGCGCGGGCATACGGTCTGCACTGTGAGAGAAAAAGCCACCTTGCAAGGTGTCTACATTAATTTTTAATTCCTGATTTCTACTCAACGGCTTTACAAGCAGAATCTGGTTTATGTGGAAAACGTTTATATCCATCTAACCCCTCCCACCAACAGCACTAACGCCTCTGTCTCATTGCCTGCACATTTCGTTGCTACGGTGCTGTTCCATATGCACTTAGAAATCGAAATCGTTCCTATGAAACCCCTATCAATTGCCGCAGTTGCGTTGGTTCTTTGTTCCTGCAGCGAATCATCATCGAATAACGAGGACACAATAGAGCAGGATTCAGAAGGTACGGCAGCAGCCACTTGCGAGGACTACGCCAGCGCCTTCGCTCCGGTAAATGATCTCGTATCCTACGAATGCGGCGACGCTTTTCTGTCGCTCACATCGCAAACGGGTCTGCCACGTACCCAAGATATCGCTGATGGCGAAGACATCATGGTGGGCCTCACTTCTTGGATCCAACGTGTGCCCATCCCCTATACCTACGAGTGGAGAATTCCTCTAGCTCCAGCGTGGTCCAACGTCCCGATCGAGGCTTCTGCGCAAGGTCCGATTGCGGTCGCGATCGATGGCGTACCCATATTTCACTACGAGCGGCGACCGGATGTGTCGACCGCACTCGACAACTACATCGAAGAGAATGACACAGTGTTAGCAGGTGAGCTCGATCAATGTGGTGGCCACGCTGGCCAGGGCGACGACTATCATTATCACTATGCGCCAGTTTGTTTACTCGATGACCACGATCTGACTCAACCTATCGCATTCGGCCTGGATGGTGCACCAGTTTACGTTGGAGAGGCAGGCAACGACTACTACGGCAACGGCCGTTTCAACAATTTGAATAACTTTCCAGCAAATCTGACTAAAGAGGATCTCGATGAGTGTAATGCTGTCATGGGCGATGACGGTAGCTATACACATTACTCAACAAAGACTCCCCCTTATCTTATCGGCTGTCATCACGCTCCTTTTGACACAGCGCTTCAAATCGAACCTGCCCCGATGAACGGCAGAGAGCAAAGAACTGAGTCTCCACTGGGTGGACAGTACGGGGAGCCCGCCTCCACCCTGGTGACCGGTTTTAGCGTCAGTGATGAGGGAGTGTATACGCTAGAGTTTGACGCGTTGGACAGCAGTGGTCTAACAAGCTGGGTTATCTACAGTCAATCATCGACAACGGATACCGGTGCTTGTTGGGATTTCGAGTTCAGGGTGGACGCTAGTCAGCCTGGTGAGCTGACCACGGCCTGCCGTGAAGATGTGCGTGAAACACTGATCAACAATGTGCGATCGATTGAGCACAACCATGTTCACTAACGCTATGAGTACTTAGGTAGACGGTGGGGTCAACTGAGTATCGTTGTTTCCACTCATCGCCCGTAAGTCGTGAGACTAGTTCGTTTTCGAACACGGATTACGCGCGCTAACTAAGCGAATTCTGCCTCCAACTTTTAACCAAGTGATAATTGGAAAAAGCACTTATCGATTGTGAATACATAGACGCTTTGCCAATACCCATATCCCCCAGCATGCCTTCACAAGCCAAGTCATCTGGCTCGGACTGACGTTTGGTGGTCAGTGCAGCATCAAGCATGCTTGCACTGCGTATTCCACATTTTAAAAGTTCACGTTTTCTCGTTCTAAAGTCATCTTTGTCATCACAGCTGATTACTGAATACAGAATTGCCTGATCTACCCAGTCTATTATTCGATCTGGTGGAATCTTGGTTTGGACCAGCAAATTGACAATATCAACATTCGCCATATTGTAGGTATTCTCAACATCCTCCTCTTCAAAACGTGCTTGATGCCATACGGTCAATCCATCAAGCTCACTAACTGGTAGCTTTGAATCCATGCTGGGAATGGTTGTTTTGACACCAGGCAAACTGCTAGCTCCTTCGCGAATTAAACGCCAAACAATGGGAGGAAATGCACCAGCAACAAAAGCAATCACTAGTAGCCAGTTACTCTGTTGATTCAAACCAAAAACGTTCATCCCAAACAACAACTCAAGCACCCACGCGCCAATCACACCAAGCACAATCCTCATGCTGACAGATGTATAAGACTTAGCCCTCAGATCTCCAGTCACAAACCGTCGAAACAACATCTGTATTGAGAAAAAATATGCCCCTAAAAAAGCGAATAGAGGTGCCGAGCTTGCAAATGACAACACTCCAATAGTAGCGGGTACGAATTTGTTAGAAGCTTCGCCCAACCCAACCCATGGCGGAATAACCATCATCCAGCAAATACCAATAATGAAGGTAGCTACCAATACAGGCACTACGGTTGAGAATGAGAAAATTTGACCCGAGGCTAAATCATTCGTGTTAGTGACGTTAGCAATTGACTGAGCACTGGGATCAGTAGCTTTCAGTGCATTCAAAAAACCGTTATTGAGCGCTGGATCAATTGGACCAAAAACCCCTTCAAATCTCAGAATATAACTCATCAGACGCGCTCTGTAGATGTACTCCTCGTCCATACTGCAGCCGGGTGTGGTGTTGTTACTCCCAAGACTCTGCAGCAGCCCTAGCCTATAGAGATTCACTACGTACTCCTGAAACAAACTGGTTTTACGAGATGCAATAAACACGTAATACATACTCGCAGGAGCAACAGTAAAAACAACGATAACTGAGAATCTCAGGGTACCGACAGAGAACTCTTCAAAACGCATAAAGAACAGCACGAATGCTGCAAAAGCGACAATGCAAAAAACAATGACACCGCCGGCTATTTTACTTTCCTTTGAAGGATAAGCCCGATTATTACTCATTGCTAAACTCCTGAATTCTGGTGTTCGTGACTCACCGCATAGTCTTCTGCAAGCCTGATAACATCATGGGTTCCACCGTGCTTGATGCGCGTGCAAGCAGCTGCCTTGAACCTCTCCGAAAGTCTCATCAAAAGCGTTGCGTTCTGACGCCTTTCACTCTTAACACAACGTTTGGATGATTCGACTGAAGTGACGACTGTACACTTCAACTAGATGTAATTCCCGTATAGCGCTGATACCTAACCTAATTAATAGTCTCAAATCAGCTTGTATTATTTATCCGCCAGTGCAGTGGATTCTTTGGGTGTTAGACGCCCAGCCTTTGGCATGGCAGTGCGCATCGGCAAGCTCAAGGACTCATCTCTGATTGCACGCAGGGAGGCCCGTTCAATACCGAGTGGTTGCCAGCCCGGTATTTTGGAAAGAACATGGTGTGCCACAGTCAACTGCTGAATTGGAATAGTTCAACTGTAAGTCACTATCATGACGAGCTTCACGCTGCAATCATGTAAACAGCTGGCTATCGTGCGTCCTACTTGCGCGATGTGTCATATTAGTAGCCTGTTTGAGAGTGTCCAATTCGCGAGAAGACCCAATGCCAACAAGATGCAGCACACGAGTATCAACGCCACTATCCGGTTACACATTAGCATTGGCATTAACGTTGTCTTTGCTGTCAAGCGTCAACCATGCTGCTACTACCCTGAATGAGAAGATTGAAAGTCTTAGCCTACAACTCTTCTCAACCCAAGGACCTGCCAAAGAGTCCATCGCAGCAGAACTTGCCGCTTTTGATGACAAAAGCCTGATCCCAACCTTTGTACTAGCCATGCGCTGGACAGGCTCGAATATCCATGTAGCTCGCGCTCTGTCCGAATTAGCCGGAGAAGAAATAGAGACATGGCACGATGCTTATGAGTGGCAGGAGCGCCATCCAGAAATTATCCCGCATACAACTTATAAGGCCCTGAAGCTTAGGTTTTTAGGCAATACCGATGAGCGTTTCAGGGCACTGTTCAATGACCCTCACGGTATTCGCGAGAATATGCGTATCAGATTAGAGGAGATAGTATGGGGCGGGGTACAGTTTGATGGTATTCCATCACTGGACAGTGCCACCATGGTCAGCGCCACTGAGGCGGATTATTTGCTCGACACAGACCTGGTATTCGGCATTGAAATAAATGGCGATGCACGTGCCTATCCACTACGAATAATGGGTTGGCACGAAATGGCCAACGATGTGATTGGTGGGGTCCCTGTGGCTCTTGCATACTGCACCTTGTGCGGCAGCGGCATTTTGTACGAAACGTTGCTTGAAGGTTCTAATGAGGCACTGGTTTTTGGCTCATCTGGCCTGCTATATCGCTCCAATAAATTGATGTTTGATCGTGCCACTAATAGCTTGTGGAATCAGTTCAGTGGGGAGCCTGTAGTGGGCTCATTGGTTGCCAGTGACATCAAACTGAAAGTCAGGCCCATGGCAATTACTACCTGGGAAGCCTGGCGCCAGCAACATGAAGACACCAGTGTACTGTCACTAAACACGGGACACATTCGTAATTACAGCTCGGGATTTGTCTATAACGATTATTTTGCCAGTCCCGATTTAATGTTTCCCGCTGTCATCGAAAATGAAAACCAGGCATTGCAAAAGGACTACGTGTTCGGCATAAGGAATGTTGCATCCAGTAAGGCGTGGCCGCTATCTGCCTTTGCAAAGACGCCGCTCATTAATGACAAGGTCGGGAGTCTGTCTGTGGTGCTACTGGGAGATGCAACAACTCGCACTGTTCGTGCTTATGAACGCGAGGCGGGTGAGGTATTTTCCAGATCGTCTGCGGGAAATATATCTACGGAGAACTTACAATGGGAGTTTGGCGAAAACTTTCTTGTATCAAGCGATGGCAAGTATAAGCGCGCAAGACTACCCGGACATATATCCTATTGGTTCGCCTGGGAGAATTTTATGGGAGTGAAAAGCGAGCTGTACCAACCTTGATAATTCGAACTTCCATTTGATATTCCAGGCAGGCAACACTGACACCTGCACCAACTAACCTAGTAGATGAATTTTCCTGCCGGTATTTTATGTACTGCTTCCTGTGGGCAACTCGAAGCAAGATTGGCATATCGCATGGTATTTATTCATGAAACGTCCAATATGCTTGAGATAATGTCCCCGACAGGATCTCGCAGGCTGTGGACTTTGTGCAACTGAGATGGCTCAAAAACTCAACGTTGCGTCGATGCAGTGGTTCATCTGCATGCTCTAAAAAGTATACAAATTTGTAATTTTTAAGGTTATCTGCCAATCCTTTCACTATTCGATGGAACCCTAGTCAAAATGGTTTGTCCTTGTTAACGCGGCTAGTCGTCGCACTGCATACATCCGGTTACATAACCAATGTAACTTTTCAAATCGAATGAACAGGAACGCGTCTGATGAAAAAATTTGCTCTTGCTGCTGTCTTGACAATGGCAACGAATGTAGCCGTCGCTGGTGATCAATATATCGACGGATCTGGTTATGCTTTAGGAGGCTATGATCCCGTGGCATATTGGAGCCTGGAGCAGTCTGCTGTAGGTGAAAAGCAGCCAGAAGCAGTACCAGGAAAAGCGAGTATCACAGCTGAGCACAATGGCGCTAAGTGGGCCTTCTCCTCTGAAGAGAATCGTGACAAATTTACAGCAGACCCAGCCAAATGGTCGCCTCAGTACGATGGCCATTGTGCATATGGTGTTGGTCAAGGCGGCAAAGTACCAGCTAACCCTAACCTATGGCGTATAATTGACGATAAGCTGTATGTGAACATCAACCCAGCCGTAGTTGGCTTCTTCGAGGCAGATCTCGATGGTAACCTTGAGGCTGCTGAAAGTGGCTGGAACGAGTTGGAATCAGCAGCTGCGTCTGATAGAAAATGGAAAGAGATGGATGCTAACGACGGTACATACACTGTTTCAGCCCCTCTTCAATAAGCCTTGGTACCATTAGTTTCCTAGACAAATAATCACATTTTTGCTTAACACTTACAGGTATTTAGACAATGGCAAATACAACCACTAATGCAGCGTTGATCGCTGGTTCAATTGCTCTGGCTTTCGCAGGCGCAGGCACGTTCCAGCCAGCAGAAGCTGCTGGGGCGAAAGAGAAATGCTTCGGTATTTCGTTAGCTGGCCAAAACGACTGTGCAGCTGGCCCAGGTACTACATGCGCAGGTACATCAACGGTTAATTACCAAGGCAATGCTTGGACACTCGTGCCCGCTGGTGATTGCACGAAATATGGTGCAGAAGACCAGATTTCTAGTTTTGAGCTGCCTGATAACCGTCTCGGCTCACTAGAAGAAATCGATCGTGACCTGCCAGCGTCGTAATTGAAGTCAGCTTGTAAACCACTAGTACGGCTGTGTTGTCGACACTAATGGAGAAAACTGGCAACCAAGATCGTTCACGGTCTTGGTTGCCTAATTGTGGCGGGCTATGTCTTAAACCGCAACACTATCAAGAAATTCTACAAAACCTGCCAGATGTAGGATGGTTCGAAGTCCACGCCGAAAACTATCTCGGCCACGGTGGTGCCCCTCTGCACTATTTGGAGAAAATACGAGCACACTATGAGTTATCCGTTCACGGGGTAGGTCTATCCATTGGCTCAGCTCAAGGTATTGATGAGCAACATCTAACTCGGGTGGCCAACATGGTTGAACGATTTCAACCAGCTTCGTTTAGCGAGCATCTCGCTTGGTCAACTCACAATGATCAGTTTTACAGCGATCTACTGCCGGTTCCGTACAATAAGGAAGTGGAGGATTTGGTCTGTCGACATATTTGCCAGATACAAGACCTTTTGAAACGACAGATGCTACTGGAAAATCCGTCGAACTACCTGACCATGGAAAACAGCACACAAGAAGAAACACACATGCTTAACAGCATTGTGAATCGCACCGGCTGCGGCCTTTTGCTGGATGTCAACAATGTGTACATCTCTGCTCATAATTGCGGCTATGACGCACTTGAATATATTTCAGCCCTACCATTAAATGCAGTCGGTGAAATTCATCTAGCAGGTCATGCAACGGATACTGCCATCCCTGACGAACCGCTATTAATTGATACACATGATCGACAAGTATCCGATCCTGTTTGGAAACTGTACGAAGCGACGCTGAAAATTTCCGGCGCCAAGCCCACACTGATTGAGTGGGATGCGGATGTACCTGAATGGTCAATGTTTCTCAATGAACTAAACCAAGCGGACACCCTGCTAAATGCTGCTTCAGTGAAAAGAAATTTTGCTGATGCTGGATAATTTCCAGCTTGAAACAGCCCGTGCACTGAATGATCCTGGGCAACAAAGCCCTCAAGCAGTGGTGGGACGAAAAGCTGATGGTAGCTCGCGGCGCTTCAATATTTATCGAAACAATAGAGCGGGTAGTTTGATTGCTGCGCTGCAAGACACCTACCCGGTGTTGTGCCGCTTATTAGGTAGTGATTTTTTTAACGCAGCCGCTAGGCAGTTCATCGACCAACACCCACCCTCAGGGCCTATTTTAAGCGAGTATGGCAGTGGCTTTGGACGCTTCGTTCAACAATTCCCAAACACCGCTAATTACCCCTACTTAGCAGATGTTGCAGAACTCGAGTGGCAGCGTTTGCAGAGCTATCACGCAGCCAATGAATTGACACTGACTGCAGAGAATTTGCAAGCGATTGATCCAACACTATTGTTGAAATCCAAATTGAAGCCGCACAGCGCGGCAGCTATGATCAAATCTAATTGGGCTATCGGTAGCCTTTGGGCTAATACACAAACAGATACAAAAACCCAACTGAATCTTTCGCAAGCAGAATTCGTATTAATATCCAGACCACAATGGAATGTTCAGCTAAAGTTATTGAGTTCTGAAGGAGCCATGTTTATGCAGCTACTGACTAATGGCTTGACCATTGAGGAAGCTGCAACACAATGCTTAAGTAACCACGCTAACTTCGACACCGGTTCCCACTTACACGACTTAATGGGAGCCGGTGCGTTTTCCACCAGTATTCACTAATTTTCTGACGAGCACACAGGCACTCATATGTTAAGTTTTTTTCGTCGTTTTCACGATTCGCTATTTTTTGTACTTCGAAAATCGGAGGGATGGCTACCCGGCCTTACGGCTCGGTTCGTTTTTGCTGCGGTGCTGTTCATGTATTTTTTCAATTCTGCAAAAACAAAGGTCGGCGAGCTACCTGACGGATTCTTTCAACTGCAAGATGGTGCTTTTTTCCAGATCATCCCTACCGTTGTTGAGCGCTTCGGGTACGACGCATCGCAAGTTCCGTTTTTCCCCTACCAGCTAATAGTCTATGCGGGAACATACCTTGAATTCATTTTGCCGGTATTGATAATAATCGGCTTATTGACGCGATTGTCAGCGGTTGGCATGATTGTTTTTATCGTAGTACAGTCGTTTGTCGACATTACCGCTCATGCTGTGGATGCAGAAACTATTGGTGCATTCTTTGACAAAGCCAGTGGTTCTACAATTTTAGACCAACGAGCATTGTGGGTATTTTTGCTACTGTATCTTGCCGTATATGGCGCAGGCAAACTGTCAGTAGATTATCTCGTTGGTCGCAGACGGCCCCTTAGAAATACATCGCGTTCTACTGGTTACCCATAGACACATAATAACGCCTAGCCCGAATGGTACCTACTTAAGCCTGTCATTCCCCCTAGCTCAACACCGAGTTGTACCAGCCTGCGAATCTGTTGCACTGCACAGATTCGCAGGCAGTGGCTTTTTGTCTGCGTCCGGAATCCCCTGCTTATTCATCAAGGTCTGCCGTGGGTTCCTGTCTGGATTAGGTCGCCCTGCCCCCCAAACTACTAGGCCGTTTGAATTGCTCTTGAGCCCAGATATTTTCATTGATAATTTTTTCAATGATAATGATCGCCTTCATGACATCGTGCTCATCAAGATAGAGTGGTGTGAAACCAAACCGCATAACATCGGGCGCGCGAAAATCACCAATAACTCCATTAGCAGCCAAGGCTTTTATTGCCTCAAACCCATTGTCCCAAGTGAATGAAACTTGCGAACCTCGCATTTTACTATCGCGCGGACTAATCAGCCTTAGCTGAGGACAACGCAGTTCAATCTCTTTAATGAAGAGCTCAGATAGTTCTATCGATTTCTTCCGAACATCATCAATCGAAACATCGTCCCAAATGTCTAGTGCTGCATCCAGAGCAGCCATTTGCAGAACCGGCGGTGTGCCAACTCTCATGCGTGAAATAGAGGGCGCAGGTTTATAGCCCTTATCGAATGCAAAGGGAGAGGCGTGGCCCATCCAACCGCAAAGCGCAGGCTCTACGATGTCTCCCAAATCAGGTCTGGTGTAGATAAATGCTGGCGCTCCGGGGCCTGCATTTAAATATTTATAAGTACATCCAACCGCAAATTCTGGATTGCAGCCCTGAAGGTCAACAGGGATTGCACCTGCAGAGTGCGCCAAATCCCAGAGCGCAACTGCTCCAACAGAATGTGCTTTGCGCGTTAATTCGGACATGCTGTGCATGCGGCCGGTTTTGTAGTCCACTTCAGTCAACATCATTACAGCGACACCCTCATCGAGGCTATCTGCCACCTCTTCCGGTTCGACAAGCTTGAGCTGAATATCGCGCCCAGTCAGCTTGATCAATCCTTCGGCTATATAGAGATCCGTTGGAAAATTGCCCTTATCTGACAAAATTACATTGCGGTCGGGCCTCATTTGTAAACCAGCAGCTAATGCCTGGAACACTTTTATTGACAACGTATCACCCAACACTACAGTGTCCGTTGCCGCGCCAATTAACGGTGCCAGGCGATTCCCCAGAACATTAGGCTGCTGGAACCACCCAGCGCTGTTCCACGCTGTGATCAGCATATCACCCCATTCATCAACCACCGTTTTTTGGATACGCTCAATCGCCGCTTTTGGCAATGGGCCTAACGAGTTCCCATCTAGATAAATAACACCATCTGGTAAATGAAACTGGTTCTTCTTCATCTGTTCTCACTCAAAACGTTGGAGCCTTGATTGTCGAATTGGGTACGCGTTCTAGCACTTTTATTAGCAATGGTTCTGCATTGCCAAAATTATATTTTATTTTTCAAACTATATCTTATTTAGCCAATAGCATCTATAATTCGGGACTAAAGTTACCCTATCCGTGAAAGGCACTTAGTAAGCTTGTCATTCCCGCGCAGACGGGAATCGATGTCACGATACACATAGATTCCCAGCTACGTGGGAATGACAATTGGCGAGTTTTCGCTTAAGTCGGTGCCATTCCCTATACGTATTGTTTTAGAACTCAGCATAAACTTCACGCATACCTTTGAGCTGCCAAGGCTGCGTTTTTGGCGTCGCTCCACGGTATTTGCGCTTCGCTTGCATCAGTCGGGCGGCGCATGAGCTTGTAGATGTCATCAACACAGGAAGCCGGGATCAACCTCGCTTCAAACACTAAGCGAAGGTCACGTAACAATGGTCGGAACTTCAAAGCTCGGCACGGCAGTTGTCACAGGTGCCGCCGGCGGTATGGGGCGAGCGATTGTCGCTGAACTTGTCAGAATGGGTTATCGAGTCGCCGGACTCGACATCGATCTTGCCGCTCTTGAACAAGTTAGAGAACAAGTAAAAAAGCAATGTAGTGAGCTAGCCGCCGAACACGAAGAACGTTTTCTCGGCATCGGTTGCGATTTAACAGATGAGCCAGCCATTGCACAGGCCTTCGAGCAAATCGAGCAGGAAATGGGCAACATTGTCGCGCTCGTCAACAACGCTGGAACCTGCTTTATGGGTGAATTTCCCGACATTGCAAGTGACGAACTCGACCGTCAGATGACGATAAATTTCAGTAGCGCCTTCCATTGTTGCCAACAGGCAGTACGCCGCATGTGCTCACAACCCGGCGTTAAGAAGATCGTTAACATATCCTCAAACGGCGCCTACAACTTTGATGTGTTCGACCCACCTCATTATCGTGCCAGCAAGGCGGCGCTGGACACGCTGACAAAGGATCTGGCCAGACGTTATGCACTGGATAAGATCAGTGTCAACTCGATCGCACCGGCAATGACTGAGACACCACTATTCGGCGTTCTTACGCAGGAAGTGCTCGACAAAGCCATTGCAGCCATGCCACATGGACGCGCCATGCAGCCCAGCGAGGTGGCAGCATGGGTTGGGTTTCTGATTTCACCGGCAGGTGACATCGCAAGCGGCAATGTCATTGTTCTCAACCAGGGCCGTGATGTTCGCTGAGCCAGAGGATACTGCATTATTCTCTACTCAATGCAGCGCCCCTGAATCGCAACTTCACTAACGGGCGCAAAGCAGCTGCATGATTGGCTATAGGTGCTACGTTAGATTGACCAGCAGGCTCTATAGAAAGTGCGCCTGAGAACAACCGTAATCACCGGTAAAAAACACGTGTGAGGGTATATCGTTGCTACTTCAAAAATATGAAAATGACCAACCCGAAAAGCTTTATGTTCTGGACTACGGATTATTCAAGGTTCATGCTAACGGCCGTGTCATCGGTATTTGTGGATACCTGATCGAAACAAAGATAGGGCGACGAATTCTGGTAGATACAGGTTTTCCAGCCAAATACGCGGTTGATATCGTCAAGGCCTCTGCAGAGGATAGCCTCGGTGAGTTTGGCGAAATCCTTGAATTCACCAACGCTAACCTGCCTGCAGGCCAACTCGCTCTGCTTGGCCTGTCACCCGCTGATATCGATTGCCTTGTGATGACTCACACTCATATTGACCACGTAGGTGGCATAGCTGACTTTCCGCATGCGCCGTTGGTCATTGGAGCGCCTGAGCGTGCGCTGCCGCGGCCCTTATACTGGCAAGGCGCGCAGCCGATTGAGTGGCCTGAGGTTGAAACCATTGAAGTGTCGAAAGATAGTGATCTGTTGCCGGGTGTTCGGTTACTGACCACTCCTGGGCATTCTCCCGGACATCTGTCATTACACCTCACGCTGCCCAATACAAATGTCCTGCTGTGTGCTGATGCAATATCGCGCCCGGCTGAAATCGAAGAGCGTTTTGTCGGATCATGGAACGAGGAAATGGCTATTGCCAGTGCCGAACGAATTATGTCGATAGCCAAAACAAACAACGCTCTAGTCATCTATGGCCACTCTCCCGAGCAGTGGCCAACGCTGAACAAAGCGCCGTTGTTCTATAACTGACTATCAGCACGGCCCCACCCCGCACGAGTCAGTGAGTCCTCGTCTTTCGTTAAGTGCGGCAGAGCGAGCAGATGCGCCACGGTATTGCTTGCATGCCATTTAAAGAGCTACAGCTGGTTGGACCCTAAATGAAAGTTGAAATACACACGCTGTTTAAATATCTTCTGGAGACTACCGCTGCACAACCGGAAGCTGTCCTGGGGCTGTCGCTGGCCAACCCGCCGAAGCTTGGCGCTTTCCTTGAGGATCTTGACCCTGACATGCCACTCGACTGGAACAACAAGTCGTTCCAGGGTTTACCCCAACTCAGAACCCACATACTGCGCGAAGCTGGACTGATCAACAGCTGCTCGATCGACGATGTGCTGATCACAGCCGGTGCTGCCGAGGCAAACTATCTCGTGATGCGCCAATTACTGCAGCCAGGTGACGAATTCATCATCGAAGCTCCCGGTTGGCCACAAGCCGCTGTCATGGCCAAGGCGTTGGATGTCTCTACTCACACGATAAATCGCACCGAAGCCGATGGCTGGCAATTTCCTATCGAAGAACTGCGCGCCGCCATTACTGAGCGTACAAAACTTATTTTTATCACCAACCCAAACAACCCGACTGGACGATTACTATCGGCTGAGGAGCTCGCTGAGATCGCCTCCATCGCGTCCAGTCAAGGTGCCTACCTATTGGTCGATGAGGTCTATGCTGGTCTGGAATGGGAAGGCGAACGCAGGCCTTCCATCGCTGGAATCTATGAACGCGGCATCACCACAGGCAGTGTTTCAAAGGCGCTGGGATTACAGGGATTGCGCACAGGTTGGCTGATTTGCCGTGATCCTGATCTGGTGTTTGATGCTGTGATCCTACGAGAGAACTCGAGCGAGATCATGAACATCATGGGTGAGGTTATCAGCGAAATTGCCATGCGACCTGAACGCTACGATGCAGCGATTGCGTCAGCGCGGCGCGAGGGAATCGAAAATCTTTCAATACTGGACCAGTTCATCGCAGAGCAACCGCTGCTGTCTTGGGTCCGCCCTCAAGGCGGACTTATCGGCCTAGCAAGATTACACCTAACGCTCGATGGCGAAGCGTTTGCTCGGCAACTTCTCGCAGCCCCCTACCGGACATTTCTCATCCCGGGAAGCGCATATGGCGAGCCGGCGCATATTCGCCTAGGGGTGGGCGGCGGTGAACTTGTCAAACTCGATATCGGGCTTGAACGCTTGGCAGCGTTGCTGAAGTGCATTGCCGACGATGTATCTATCCGTTAGTGACTCTGTGCGTATTTGCAATCGTTGGTCCGGGATCAAGCTACTTGAATCCAAGCCTGAACTATTCATGAATCCACGGGGACGCCCAGCCCAGATTCATGAATAGTGCAGTCTAGCTCAGACTAGGCACTCTCAAATTCTGTCTGCAAGCCGGGTCTTGACCCTAATCCCATGGATGCATCTATGATGGCTCCATGCATCACACGTGAGGCAGGGGTTGCCAAAAAATGTACCACTGAGGCAATTTCCTCAGGCTCGATCAAACGATTTTTTGGCAGCTGAACACAGAATTTAGCACGCTCCTCAGGGCTAAGTTTATTCAACGTACTGGCTTGCAACATCGGTGTATTGGTCGCCCCCGGGCAGATCGCGAAAACATCGACCTCCCGATGAACTGTTTCAGCAGCCAATTGACGAGTCAGAAAGGCAACAGCTGCCTTACTCATTCCATCCGACAACCTGAATCCTGGAAAAGCGGTGATGCCTCCACCCACGGAACTGATGTTGATCAATTTACTGTCGGCTCCTTCCGGCAATGACAAAAACTCCTGACACATCTTGAGCGTGCCATCCGCATTGATCGACAACATCATACTGTCTTGCTCTGCGGGATCATCAGCAAACGCTGAAACGGTGGCCGAACCCACAGCAGCGTTGTTCACCAGAATGTCTAGCTTGCCATGCTCATCGATTACACTGGCAATGCAACGACGGATCGACACTACGCTTCTTAAATCCAGCGGATGGACTGATAATCTCGACAGTCCGAAGCTCTCTACTGCTGCAGCCGGATCTTCTACATTTTCAACGCATGTAAATGCGACAGTCGCACCATAGCGATGAAGTCGTTCAACGCATGCCTGACCAATTCCACCAGTGCCGCCCGTGACCAACGCAACACGACCGTTCAAATCGAAGGGTGCCAATCTGTCAGCGCTTGTCAAGAGTGAACTCCTTTTGTTCTTCAGGGATAAGTCCGCGCGGTGCAAACCGCATAACAAGGACAAGAATTGATCCCATCACAACATAACGAAGCTGAGCAGCCCCTTCCTGCAAGGCGACACTGATAGCGTTTTCAGGGGTCAGCAGCACACCAACCGCCCACGCTAAACTATGACCGAAGGTTTCTGCCTGAACCCATAGAAACCAGATAAGGAACGATCCAAAAATCGCGCCGCGATGATTACCAGAACCACCGATAATCACCATCAGCCAAATGAGAAAAGTAAAGCGTAATGGCTGGTAGCCTGTCACGGTGAACTGGCTGTCTAATGTCACCAACATAGCCCCACCAATACCGACGATGGCAGAACCAATAACAAAGGCCTGAAGATGTCGGCGGCCAACATCTTTACCCATTGCACGTGCGGCCTCTTCGTCATCACGGATAGCACGCATCATTCGACCCCACGGGGCACGTTGTAAGCGTTGCAGCAAGCAGTAAATGATCAATAGAACGCCTAAGAACCAACCAGCATAGGCCAGCTTTACCAGAATTGAGGCCATCTCACGGATGGGCAGTCCTGACCATACGGCGAGGTTCTGCGCCCATTCAACGGCTTGAAGTTCGGCCTCAAAGGGTACTGGACGCGGAAGCCTAGTAACATTTTTTACGCCGCGTGCCACCCACTCTTCATTACGAAGGACTGCCAGTATGATCTCTGAAATACCAAAGGTTGCAACTGCAAGGTAATCAGAACGCAACCCGGATACCAGACGTCCAACGGGCCATGCAACAAGCGCTGCGAAGAGTCCGCCAGCCAACCAGGATAATGCAACCGGAAGACCCAGACCGCCAAGATACCCAGTGCTTGCTGCATCGACTGATTCGATCGCCGCCGTTGCCGGCAAGAACACCATTCGAGTCAACGTTAACCCGACCAAGAGGATCATCACAATCAACCAAAGCTTCATACGATGGCCGTCCATCAATTTGGATACCCACAGCGCAAGAGCAATAGTCAGGACCAGCATGCAACCCGAGAACAGCACACCCATGCCTCCAGCGTCCCATGCCTCTGGAACGGGAGATGCCGAGATCAACACCACTGCTAAGCCCCCTACTGCCGCCGAGCCCATGGTGCCAACATTGAACATGCCTGCAACACCCCATTGCAAATTCACACCCAGCGACATAATCGATGAGATTAGGCAAAGGTTTATGATGGTGAGCGCCAGCTGCCAACTCTGGATAAACCCCACCAGCAACAGTAACACCGCCATAGCAGCATAAAGAACGCCTGGTCGAATGTTCATTTCGTTGCCCTTCCGAACAATCCTGTGGGCTTTATCAGCAGTACGATCACAAGGATTAAAAAAGAAATGGCGAATTTATATTCAGTGGCCAGTATTTGCATTAATGACTCTGGCGCTAATCCGGTAGGTAGCAGATAGGCGAGAAATTTTTTCCATGCGAAAGTCAGCAAAAGCTCTGAAAATGCCACCACCATTGAACCCACTACAGCACCCACCGGGCTGCCAAGCCCACCCACCACAGCAGCTGCAAACATGGGCAACAACATTTGTTGGAATACAAACGGACGATAGCCTTTGTCTAACCCAAACAGAACCCCTCCCATCACTGATAGCACGGCAACCAGAATCCATGTCACCCAAACAATTTTGTTCGGATCAACACCCGACAAAAGTGCAAGGTTGCGGTTGTCAGAATAGGCCCGCATTGAGCGACCCATTTGCGTACGGTTGAGAAACCAGAACAGCAGACCCCCTGCAATCAAGGCCAGCACAATCGACAGCAGTTGCGACGTTTTAAGTACCAAGGCCTCAGTTAAACCGGTCCACTCACGAAACTCACGCGCCGTAAGAATAAACCGTTCACCATCAGCGAATGACTGACCCTCAGGACCAATGACAACACGGATTACACCGTTGCTTATCAGCATAATTCCAGCAGAGACAATCATGAAAACTTCAGGCTTGGCGTTTATCGCACGAAAATGCTTATACAGCGCTCGATCTGTACCGATAAACACTAATGCAACCAAAGGTATTGCAAGAAACATCGCAATTAACGCCGTTGGCAACGGCGCGATAGAAACACTTGCCCCTTGAAGCCACACAGTAATTAAAATACAGAACATGGTGGCCAGTGACATACCTTCAGCATGCGCAAAGTTGGAAAAACGCAGTACACCAAAAATCAGCGTGACACCCAGTGCCCCAAAGGCCAGCTGACTAGCGTATGCCAGCCCGGGTATCACCAGCAAACTGGTAATGTGCGAAAACGCATTAAGGATGTCAGTCACGGTCGGCCACCAAGAAAACTGCGCCGCGTGTCCGGATCATTCAAAAGATCACTGCCACTGCCGGTGAATCTGTTAGCTCCCTCAACTAGCACGAAGCCCGTATCAGCAATCTCCAATGCGAGCGCCGCGTTCTGCTCAACCATCAAAACCGCCAAACCTTGGGCGGCAATTTCAGTAATCTTGGCAAAAAGCTCGTCCATGACATTCGGGCTGACACCCGCTGTTGGCTCGTCAAGCAAGAGAACGGAGGGGCGTGTCATCAATGCTCGTCCAACCGCCAGTTGCTGTCGTTGTCCACCTGACAATTGACCCGCTTGCTGAGAACGTTTGTCACTCAATATTGGGAATAGCGAAAAAATTTCGTCTGCAGCAGCGGCAATGGGATCTTTCCTCAGCAGCGCCCCCATCTGAAGGTTTTCAAACACGCTCATAGACGGAAAAATATTCTCTGTCTGTGGAACGAATGCCATACCCGCACGGATGCGATCCTGCGGTGGCAGCTTAGTGATGTCGCGTCCGTCTAATGTCACCGTGCCTGAATCCAACTTAAGTAATCCAAGCACCGCTTTCATAGCCGTTGATTTGCCAGCACCATTAGGACCCACGATGACGGCAATCTTGCCTCTGTCTACTTCTACAGTGCAATCATTAAGAACTTTGACATTCCCATAACCACCCACCAAACCCTCTGCCTTAATTAAACTCATTGCACACCGGTACCTTTCGCGGCCTTTCCACGCCCAAGGTATGCATCGATAACCTCTTCATTGGACAGTATGTCGGTAGCTTTACCCTGCGCTAGCATTCGTCCCTCTGCCATGCAGGTGACGTGGTCACACAGCTCTGAAATGAACTGCATATCATGCTCGACAAGGCAAAACGTGTAACCACGTTCACGGTTCAGGCGCTGGATCGCGTTTGAAATACTGTACAAAAGCGTGCGATTCACACCTGCACCCACCTCATCCAAAAACACGATCTTGGGATCAGCCATCATCGTTCGGCCCAATTCAACTAACTTTTTCTGCCCACCTGATAGCTGGCTTGCTGGCAGATTCGCCACGTGAGTGATCTCAAGGAATTCAAGGATATCTTCAGCTTTTTCTCGCAACGCGCGTTCTTCAGCGCTGACACGTCCAGGTCGGAACCAAGCGCCGAAAAAGGTTTCACCCGTTTGCCCGCTGGGTACCATCATCAGGTTTTCGAGCACAGTCAGTGTGCCAAACTCACGTGGTATCTGAAACGTTCGCAGCAAGCCTTTTCCAAACAGAACATGCGGATCAAGGCTGGTTATATCTTCACCTTCAAGCTCAACGCGTCCGCTATCAGGTTGATGATAGCCAGCAATCAGATTAAAGAGCGTGCTCTTGCCAGCGCCGTTAGGGCCGATCAAACCAGAGATGCTACCTTGGGCGATTGAAAGCGACATACCGTCTACAGCCTTCAGACCACCGAATGAAAGACTCAGGCCGTGAGTGGCCAGTAAGACCGGTGGAGTTTCACGTTGACTCATTTTAATGCCGTGTTGTGAATGGGCCGATTAAGTATCGACCCACATAGCCCTGAAGCATTATTCGGCGAGAAGCATCCTGACAGTTTCAAAGCTGCCGTCCCTGTTTTCGAATTCACGGTAGCTGCCCGCGCTTTCACCCGTGCCAATAAGCTCGACGTCTGATGCACCAACGTAATCAATCTCGCCACCGTCTTTCAGGATCTGCAAACCTTTGGCTAACTCACCCGGATATATTTTCTCACCGGGTGCATTTGCCACATCTGTCACTGAACCGGCAGCATTTTCCGCGCTGCCAGCCTTTTGCATCGCCAGCAGAATCAATGCAGTTGCGTCGTAGGTTTCACGTACAAAAGAGCTGTCAGATTCCTTGCCTGCTGCTGCGGCATATTCATCAAACTTCTCGGCACCAAGGCCCACACTCCATGGCACTGTTCCAAAAACGTTGAGATCATCGCCTAGTCTTTCAATCAGTATTTTGGAATGCATTCCATCACCACCAGCGAATGTATCGAATGTACCGCTATCCAGTGCACCCTGCATAATTCCAAAGCCACCCTGATCTGCATAACCCAGAACCACTAAGACTTCGCCCCCGGCTACCGAAAGTGCCGAAACTTCGGCAGAATAATCCGCCTTGCCATCATCATGCGGGGACACCAGTGTCGCCGTACCACCTGCCTCTTCATAGGCTGCAGTGAACGCATCAGCAAAACCCTTTCCATAGTCATTGTTGGTATAGCTAACGGCCACTGTTTTAATGTCCCGCTCAATTAACACTAGCGCCAATAGCTCGCCTTGGCGGGCATCTGATGGTGCGGTCCGGAAGAAAAGCCCATTGTCTGTATCCGCAGCCAGCGCAGGGGACGTCGCTGATGGGGATATCATCAATATATCGTTCGGCACTGCCACATTGTTCAAAACGGCAGTAGTAACGCCCGAACAATCAGCACCAACAATTGCAGCAACCTTATCTGAAGTAACCAGTCGCTCAGCAGCCGCAGTTGCTGCACCTGAATCTATACATGTGCTATCTGCCTGAACAAGAACGACCGTTGAACCGTCTAGCAGAAGACCGCTGTCGTTAACTTCTTTTGTCGCAAGCTCTGCAGCGCCTGCCATTGGCGGTGTAAGAGATTCGATTGGACCAGTGAAGCCAAAGAGGACACCGAGCTTGATATCTTCTGCCATGGCAGGATTCGCAAGCATCACTGTGGTGCCGAGTAGCAGCGGTAACATGGGTTTTTTCATTTTGATTTCTCTTCAGTTGCTGGAAACAAAAAACGCTATTCCGTTAAAAATACTCGCACTTATCTACAGGTAATACAAACGATGCTTGTATACAGCATTGCTAATATAAAATCATATTACTGACATTTGATATGATTTACAATGCCGCAATATTTACCACAGAAAATTTGTTCCTGGCACGTAATCCAAAGATATAGGCAACACATTCAAAACCCTGTTTAGAGACATTTCGCATTGACCCCAACCTCCACCACTTCATCTAAGTCAGACATCGCTTATCAACGGGTAAAGCACGCCCTGTTGAGCGGAAAGCTGTCCAGCGGACGGCAATTGCGCCTCGAGGCTTTGTCAAAAGATTATGAGATTGGGGCAACCCCGTTGCGTCACGCTTTAGCGAGGCTTGAGAACGAGGGCTTTGTAGAGCTGATACCCAACCGGGGGTATTTTGCCACCAGCCTTTCAGGCAGTGACTTTAGAGATCTGATTTTCTCGCGACAGGTCATCGAAGATGCACTACTCGAAAAATCAATAGTAGCCGGTGATGACACATGGGAAGCCGATGTGGTGGCTTCGTTTCATCTCCTGCAAAAATGCAAATTAGAATTTGACGATGGTGACCTTGATCAAATAAAGCAATGGAACAGTCGCCATTTGCGATTTCATACAGCTCTGCTTAGCGGTTTTCACGCACCAAGATTGCTGTCAACGTATATTGGTCTGTTCGATCATCTGCAGCGTCACCAGATGGCCATTATGGTGCTCCCCGGCACGACCGGATTAACACTCACAAAGCCTGAGTTAACAGAAATACGCCAGCAGCTTTTGTCGGCAACCTCCAATGAAAGGCATGCAGCCATCATGGAAGCAGCGCTTATGAAAAACGTTCCACTCTCCCTCGACTTAATGCGGGAGCATGTGAGTTTTACACAAATGGAAATGAAAACTTCCGAAGACAAAAATGAATGATTCCAAGTAGCCGCGCTTTGCCATTGCCGTAGTACGCACTTGGGTAGCGATACGTTTGCAAGCAACTGCCCTACCCGCCTCTAACCAGTGCAAAATCCATCGACCAACCGTGGCTCTTCAGCTACCTAACAAATCGTTGCTAGCGTTGCCATAAAGTATAACGGCTCAAATAGCCGCAAGCCTTGGTACTTTTCTCGTTG
>JALZVU010000193.1 GCA_023301795.1 Granulosicoccus sp. | reverse complement strand
AGACGACTTCATCGGGCACTCGCCTGTAACCAAGAGTTCCCCACTCTGGTCGTCACCTAAAACAAAGATTACACGAGCAGTGGATTCGCTCGGCAAGCCAAGGCCTGCTACACGAACCAAAGCTGCCAAATCAGCGAGCGGTGATACACGCAGCGAGGCCTACAAGCGCCTGCTTGATGTGATGAGCGATTCATCCAAACGACCGTCCTAGTAGCAGCTAAACGGGCCCAGAAAGCTAGTCGATGATCGAGGTCATCGGCAAAAAGGCTACCAGCGTTATCACTACAGTGTCAGTGAATTGATCTGCCGAACCAGCCACGTACCATCCTCTGGATCAAACTCAAGGCTGGTGACGCTTGCGGGGTCCACACTAAACCCCATGGCCTGAGTTAACGGCCAACCAAGACAAAGGCACGTTAGTGCGCGAATACTGCCCCCATGCAACACCACCATAGAGCGGTGTGGATCTCCACTTGTGCCCATCCAGTCGTTCAACCAATCTGCGCATCGGGCTACCTGATCTGCAAAGCACTCTCCATTAGGCGGTGAGCGATTGACCCAATCCTGCCCCCATAGGTCCATAGCTTCCTGATATTGCTGATGGACGGTTTGCCAGGTCATGCCCTCCCAGTCACCAAAATTCAGCTCGACCAATCGATCATCTTCAATAGCTGGAGGACATGGACTGGCAGGCCTTGCTCCTGAACGCAGTAACTGGCAGCTACGGCGAGTTCGAAGCAAAGGGCTAACATGCCAGCTATCCACTTCAAGACCGGCAGGCCACGTTTTCGCCAGCCGCTCTACAGCTTGCTGTCCGTACTCTGACAAATCAATGTCTGAACGCCCGGCGACACCACCTGTGTCGTGCCATATGGTGTGACCATGACGTACCAGCAGCAGTGTTTTCATCTGATCACATATCCCAGAACAAACATCAGGCAAAGTAGCTCCACAAACACATTGCCCGCCCCCAGACAATCACCAGTAATGCCCATGAAGGTTGATTGAAAGTAGCGCGCACACACTGACGTGCCTAACCATGCCACCAACAGGCACAGCAGAATCCACGATGAAACCAGCATTGCAGGCACAACAGCGACGATACCCCAACAGAGTGTTGCCTGCATCAACGAGCCATTGTTAATACCTTCAGCGACTACTCGGTTAGCTGCTTCGGGGCGCGCATAGTCGACGCGCGCCATCAGGTAAACGCTGCTCCATCGACTACTTGCGTGCGCCACCACAAGGGCACCCACAGCAACTAGGAGCGATACCTTCGCCAATTCCAGAATGACAACAAACCGCAACAACACCAGCAAGATCAACCCTAAAGAGCCATAGGTTCCAACGCGACTGTCACGCATGATTTCAAGCTTTCTATCGATGCCAAACGCACCGGCGCTATCAGCCAGATCTGCCAATCCGTCCTCATGAAAGGCGCCCGTGACCAACACGCCAATGCACAGAGCTATGGCCACGGCCACTGCCACAGGCAAAACCTGCGCAGACGCCACCAACGCTGCACTCATGATCAACGCCACGATCAAACCCACAAGTGGAAAGTAGCGAGCCGAGACAGCTAGCACTTGCATATCCCCCGATGAGAACCTGCCTACCGGCAGGCGGGTGAGAAACATGATCGCTGTGCTCAATGTGACCAGCTCTTTCACACTGCTGCTCTCAACGCCTGGGCTAGACGAATCAACGTCAATAACGTTTGTTCAACGAAGGACATTAACTTGCGGCTACTACTTGAAAACCACCACACTTAACTTTGCCCATTTGATACACCGGCATCGTCGAAGCTTGCCATGTTGTTCAACACGGCTACGGCGCCACGTAACAGTGGCAATGCCAATGCGGTGGCAGAACCTTCCCCAAGGCGCATTTCAAGCTTTAACAGCGGTGTGGCATCGAGGTGATCAAGCGCAAGGATATGCCCGAGCTCCTTAGACTGATGAGCAAATACCAGTGACTCTCTGAGCCCTGGCTTCAATTTGCACGCCACCAGTGCTGCAGCGCTAACGATAAACCCATCGACAATAATGATCATCTTGTGAGCAGGAGCCTCCATCATTGCGCCCACAATGGCGGCAATTTCTAATCCTCCAACAACGCGCAAGCACTCGAGAGGATCATCAATATCGCCTCGCAGCCGTCCCATCGCCGAAGCTACAATCCCCATTTTTACCGAGAGTTTTTCATCGTCTACACCGGTTCCACGGCCAGTGACATCTTCGGGCGTGGCCTTGCACATCAGACCAGTAATGATGGCTGCAGATGTCGTGTTGGCAATACCCATCTCACCCAGTCCCAAGCAACGAATACCGTCACCTGCGGCACGAACAACAGCTTCGCGCCCAACTTGCAGAGCATCGTCGAGTTGCTCGTGCGACATCGCAGCCTCAACTGCAAGGTTTGCCGTTCCCATAGCTACCTTGGCGTGCACGATCCCCTCGATAGCAGACAAGTCGCCATTAACACCAACATCAATAACTTCCAGCGATGCCCCAGCACTCTCACCCAGCACACACACAGCGGCACCGCCTGCTGCGAAGTTGGCCATCATCTGCACCGTAACCTCAGCCGGAAATGCGCTCACACCTTCAGACGCTACACCATGATCAGCACCAAAAACTACAATGCGAGCAGGATCGACGGCCGGATTGCGCGATTGCTGAATAGTGGCCAGCTGAACGGCCAGAGGTTCAATAAGACCCAGAGATCCAGGCGGCTTGGTTTTATTGTCAATCGAGTCTTGTGCATACTGCCGGATCGACGCTGCAGTGCAGCTTTCCTCTTTATCGCTCATTGCGTAAATTTTCGATCGTTACTTTTGGCTCGGCAGCATATAACCGTTAGCACCGGTGTTCAAGCAGTGTTGCTAGTCTTCCAGCAACATGCGTTTGGCTAATAGTTGATCGACATGGGCCTGAATCAACACCCTGTCACCGTCACTGAGTCGAAGAAACTCTGCACGATAGCTTGGTTTGTCACTCTCAATAACGGCGTTCTCGTCGTTTACACTGACGATGACAGCATCAGTACCGATTTGCTTGCCAGAAGGAAACAGCGAAAGTGCAATACTAACCACCTCGCCAGGCACAAGCAGCGCCTTGTCAGAAAATAGTAGCCCGCCTACCGAAAGGCTCACCTTATGAGTCGGCTTGGATGGCACGTCATCACTATCCAATAACAGCTCTCTGATCCGCTCCTCTAGGTCGTTGATGTACTGGATGACATTCGGATGGTCTCTGCGCACATCGGCGTATCCCTCAATGGAATACTTATCCAGCTTTCTCACGGTTGTTACACCAGCAGGTTTCAATGGATGGCCCGCGGCAGGCAATTCTGTCAATCGCTGAACGTTCAGGCCGACAGCATCATTCACGCGAACAAACCTACGGCGTTCACCCGGATCCCCGGCTAGCTTGTCATCTAACTTTTCCACGCATTCACCTTTTATCGGTATGTTCTGTCTGATAGGTTCCTTTCCCGGCCCATGTATTGAACTGGCAGGAATTGCAAAACACCTTCTGAGCATCGGATTAGCTATACTGACGGTGTGTCTTGTCCCGGTAGCTCAGCTGGATAGAGCGGCCCCCTCCTAAGGGGCAGGTCGGGGGTTCGACTCCCTCCCGGGACACCACATTACGCAAACCGTATCAATTGTTTCGGAAATTCTTAAGGACGCCATGCCAAGACAATACATCGACGCCCACTGTTAATATCTTTGTCGGCAAACTAGCTGCCATCTTTGACGTTTGAGTGGTTAGGCTTGCAACTACTCACAAATATCAATAAATCAACATGGCCTGTGCACCTTGGTCGGCACTGTGCACGTTAGCCAGTGCACCTCGCGCGAGCAAACTGGCCCACTCCGGGCGACCCATTCCGGGCGACCCAATACAAGCGCCGCGCAGAATGGGGGAGTTTGACTTACTTGTCTTTTTCGAGCTTATCAAAACCCTGATGTACCAACGCGGTGGTCTCGTCCAGACGCGGGTGTGAGCTCTGGAAAGTTTCAGCTTGAACATTGTCGGCGTCCATGCTCAAGATCGTTGTTTTCAGCGCATGGATAGCGGCCAACACATCTCCTGTATGCCCAGACTCTGAGATAGTGTGCATGTTGCGCGTAGGGAAACCTACTGAGGTAGCAGCACTGTCAACACTCGCCAACACCGCAGCCATGCCATCGGTACCGGTGTCACGTCCGCTAACATCAGTTTGCATGGGAATACCCTCTGCAACAGCTGCAGCCTTTATTCTGGCATTGAGCTGCTCACTCACGATTGCGCCAGTAGTGAGCGTAAAGCCCTTACCCATTTCCAAGGGTTGCATGTTGCGATCACCAATACCCGGAGCTGCAACATAGTCGTGATTAACATCGATGGCAATAAGCACATCAGGAGCCATCTCCCCTGCCAATACACGACTGCCAAATCGGCCAATCTCTTCGTGAGAAGCAATAGCATAAAGAACCCGCACATTTTTCGTGCCCCCGGCTTCAGTAATCAAACGGGCGACTTCAGCAGTCACGAAACAGCCCAAACCATTGTCCAGATATGCACCATAAAAAGTGTCTGGACTAAATCCGCGTTTAATAGGTCTATCCAGCAAGATTGAATCACCCGGCTTCAGGCCAAGCCGCTTGATTTGATCAGCCTTGTTCTCGCCGTGAATCTGCAGATCGAGATACAGGGAGTTCGGGCGAATACCTTTGTCACCGGTCCGCTGCCCAGGGTCTGAGAAATGGATAGCCCCCATAGCTTCGACGGTGCCACCTTTCAAGGAGCGATAACGACCCGGCGCATCAGGATCTTCGCTGTATACGGTAACTTCATGTCCAATAAGCGTGCACGGTAAAAAAGAATCGCTGTTGATGTAGATTTTGCCATCAGCGCCAATTTTTCTTATCTGCATACGAATTTTGTCAGCATGGCCTACCAGCATAATGCTGAAGCGATCTTCCTCTCCCGGGTGAGAGTCCCACACGACACCGGCATTGCCGACAAACTGACGCATCTCCCAGCTGTCGGGCATAAAGCTGTCAAAATGGGGCTTAAGCACCCCCAGTGTCATTGCCGATTCCAGTCCGATAGGGCTCGGAGCGCTGAGAATGTCGCGCATGAGATCGAATTGATCTTCGGGCATGGGTGATACCCAAGGTTTTTCAGTAGTCATGGTGTTTGCGTCAATTAGAGAGGAAAGACGAAGGTTTAAGGAAGTATAACGATTGTCTACGAAGCGGGACGCCTGTCACGATCACTAGGTTGGGAAGCACAGTTATTTATGCGCGTTTGAACAGCGCCGTAAACCGGTTTTGCCCTACTGCAATACCGATCAGGATAAGTCCGAGGGCCACAAGCATGGTAGCTGTGGGTTGGTTACTTAGAATCAACCAACCCCACGTGACCGCAAACAATGGAATCAGGTAACCCACGTTTGACATAAAAACAGCCCCGTTGTGTTTTACAATCTGGGCGCGTAAAACGTAGCCGATGGCAGTAGGTCCGATAGCCAGAAACACCAGGGCACTGATGGTGTTTGCACCATAGCCTTGCTGCCAGGGTGGATCCAGCCATAATAATATCGGCAGCATCACCAGAGCTGCTGCGAACAAAGTGCCAGCCGCCAGCGCCAGACTGGGCATGGACCCCAATCGACGGATCAGTACCGAGGCCAGGGAATAGCAGCATCCGGCTAAAACCACTGCCAACATACCGGTAAAAGTACCGCCACCCGACTGCAGTCCCGTACCAAGAAGCACACACACACCTGCAAAACCCAGTAACAAGCCGACAAGCTTATTCCACGCAAAGCGATCATCTTGCGTCATAAAGTGCGAGATCAATAAAGTGGCAAAGGGCGATGAGGCAAGCAATATCCCCGTGGTAGAACTATCGATACTCAGCTGCCCCCAACCAATCAAAGTGAACGGGACAACGCTGTTAAGAACACCGATAGCGGCTAAAAGCAGGCATGTTCTGCGATCAAACGCGATCGTCTGCCCACGCCAGAGACAGAACATCCACAAGAATGCTGCGGCGAATATGATGCGATAAGCCGTGATGGCTACTGGTGAGAAATCGGCTAAGGCGATTTCATTGCACAGAAAAGTTGCGCCCCAGATGGCGGCGGCTGTGAACAATCGAACGTAGTCCACAAAAAGCGGTTCTCGAATGGCTGGACCGTTAAGCTGTTGCAAGGTGAGGCACTCAAGTCATCAAAATTCATCAGTGGGCAGGCATAATGCCAGCTTCACCTGCTCGGTTATACCTCGAATGCAAAATCGTACAGCTTTAACAGCTATTTCACTGGGCTTAGCAGCTCTTATGCTCAGTGCGTGTGGTGGCTCCTCAAGTTCCGACCCCACGCCTCCTGCAGACACAGGAACAACACCACCGACCGTGCCAGATTCTGGCGGCGACTCTGGCGTTCCCAACGTTCCTGGCACTCCTGGCGCGACACCAGACGCCAACACCGACGCGCTCAGTAACACAGGTACCCCGGTGGCACAGCTCAGCGTAGATCCTTCCACCACACCACGTTTCTCGGCGACCGGTCGCGACAAAGCTGCCGCGTTGCCTGACGATATTGGTGTGGTCTACAGCGTGGTGGAGAATCAGGGCGGCGACGCCTTTCCCGGAAACGATCAGCCATCCTGTGCCTCGCTGGGAGCTCAATTTAATTCCTGCAGCGTCACCAATCTGCATATTAAAAACGCCAGCGGCTCGTTAAATGATGGCAGCTGGAAACTCTACTTCCATAGCATCCGGCGTATTTTAAGAGTGGACAGCACAGAATTCAGTGTCTCTCACGTCAACGGCGACCTGAATTATCTGGAACCAACCGCAGAATTTCAGGGTTTTTCAGGTGATGTAAAAACCGTCGCACTGGTTACCGAGTTCAATCACCTCATTGAATCAGACTTTATGCCACGCTACTGGTTGGCACGCGATAGCGGTGAGGTCGAACTCATAGCCAACACAAACGATGACACAGACGAGTCGCGCTATGCAGCGCCTATCGCTGGCGATAATCAACGGGCATTTAATGGCGAGCCCACGCCTTTGGCAAGTGCAGCTTCCCGATTTGCGAAAAACCTGTCCCTGGACACTATTCTGGCACAAGGCGAATTCACCGCACAGTCACTGCAGTCACGCATCATTCCGCAACCGCAATCGGTGGTGCTAGGTTCAGGAGGATTGAATATTTCGGGCGGATTTTCGTTTTCCGCAACCGATCTCAGTGTTGGCAATGTTGCAGCACTGACCGCTCGGCAATCAACGTTCATGAGTATAGCCAACGGCACACCGTTGAGCGCAACGATCGATTCTTCGCTGAACGCTGACAGCTATCGCCTGGTTGTGGATGCATCGGGCATCACCCTCACAGGCGCAAACAGAGAAGCACTGTTCAACGGCGCACAATCTTTGCTAGGACTGGTCCAGATCGGCACCGGCACTATCCCTTTTGTGACTATCGAAGACGCACCCCGCTTTGAGTTTCGTGGCATGCATCTGGATGTTGCCCGAAACTTCCAGAGTGTGGATTCCGTAAAGCGACTGCTAGATCAAATGGCCGCCTACAAGCTCAATAAACTGCATTTGCATTTGAGTGACGACGAGGGCTGGCGACTACAAATTCCTTCCCTGCCAGAACTCACCACAGTGGGCGCTGTGCGCCAGTTCCAGCTGGACGGCAACGGTGCCGTCACCGAAATTGGGGGCTTGATGCCACAGCTGGGATCGGGCCCTTCCAGTGACAACCAAGGTAGCGGATTTTTCACTGTCGCTCAATTTGTCGAGCTACTGGAATACGCTCGTGACCGGGAAATCAGTGTGATTCCGGAACTGGACATGCCAGCACACGCTCGCGCTGCTGTGGTTGCAATGCGTGCCCGGGCCGTTAATCTGGGCGATGCCAACGATATAAACGTGCGCCTTGATGACCCTGAGGACACGTCACGCTACCTCACCATTCAACATTACAGCGATGGCATCTTGAACCCTTGTGTTCCAGGCACCTACAACTTTATAAACAGCGTTGTTAGCGATGTGCAGTCTATGTACACGCAGGCTGGTGTGCCGCTTGAGATCTGGCACATGGGCGGGGATGAAGCTAACAATGTGTTTACCGGCGGCGGATTTTCCGCTGAAAATATTGATCGTAGTGCGTGGGACTTTCCATGGGAAAGATCGCCTGTCTGCGCCCAGTTTATTCAAGACACAGCGGCTGTCTCTTCGCGTGATGATCTGCAAGGCTACTTTGTACGTGAAGTTGCCCAGATCGTTGCTAATGCAGGCATTCCAGCGCTCTACGCGTATCAGGATATCTATGACAACCTTGGCGCTGCAGATTTGGCGACCACTCGTGCAGGTGTCGGATATTGGGAGCCAATTACATCAGGCAATGGCGTCAACAACATCAACAATTTCTCCAATAGCGGATTCGAGACTGTTGTTGCTGTTCCGGATTTTTTGTATTTTGATTTCACACAAGAAGTTGATCCTGAAGAACGTGGTTTCTATTGGGCTACACGCTATACCGATATGCGCAAAGTATTTGGCTTTGCACCCGCTAACTTGCCGCAGAATGCCGAAACATCAGTCAATCGCGAAGGCCGTGCCTGGACGGCTACCGGCAGTGGTAGCAATCAACGCTTGATCGGCATGCAAGGTCAGTTATGGGGCGAGACAGTTCGCACCGCACAGCAGATGGAATACATGATCTACCCCCGCCTGCTAGCACTGGCTGAGCGCGCATGGCACAAAGCATCATGGGAGCTTGATTATCAGGACGGCAGGACCTTCTCAGGTGACACCTCGTTCGTCAACAAAGCCATGCTGGATGAAGATTATCTCGGTTTTGCTCAGGCACTGGCTCTTAAAGAGCTGCCAAAGCTGGATGCTGCTGGTATTAATTACAGAATTCCGGTGCCAGGTGCCTCAGGCCAAGATGGATCACTGGTGATGAATTCTCAGATTCCCGGTCTTCCGCTGGAATTCAGCACCGATGGCGTTAACTTCAACGCTTTTTCGGATGGCGTTTCAGCTGATGGCGTTGTGGCCATTCGTGCTCGTTCCGCCAATGGCTCAAGAGCCGGGCGTATTGATAGCTTTCCTTAGGTCGACAACTATAGTCTGACGCAGACAGCGCTTGTGGGGCTATTTTGCCTCGCAAGCGTCAGTAGCCGGGAACCACCGGCTTAAACAATGGTCTCGGGTACTTGCCTGAGCGCTGTTTTCAACACATCACACCTCCTAACCACAAAAAACGAGACCAAATTACGATGCTTGGATATTCAACAATTGGAACCAACAACCTGGTTACTTCAGCAGCCTTCTATGACGAGCTACTTGCACTGGTCGGTGGTAAGCAGATGATGGGGCTCGATCACATCAAGTTTTACGGCACTGATGCTGGCGGCGCAATGCTCGCCATTTGCACACCTGCCGATGGTGCTGAGCAAAGCTGTGGTGGTGGCCAAATGATTGCGATTCCGGGCGGATCACCCGAAGGTGCTGAAGCGCTGTATAACAAGGCAATCGAGCTGGGCGCTACCGATGCAGGAGCTCCTGGTCAACGTTTGCCTTTTTTCTACGGCTCTTATGTACGAGATCAAGACGGTAACAAGCTGTGCTTCTACCACATGACAGCTGCATAGTAATCTTTACGAGATAACATCGGTATCCCCGCTCTTGTGCAGTACCGGACGCCTTGAAGGTGGCACTGCAATAGCGTTACAAGAGCGGGAGCCATCCTTCAGGGTCCAGGCATGCAGCATAGAAGACTGTGTGCCCCTGTAAACCAGACAGCTTTACTGTCAGAGGCCGTCCGTACCATTCCCTAACACTCGATGAATATCCTCGGGAGAGCGTGTATCGTCCAACAGCGCAAAAAATCTAGCTCCGCACCCTCATCTAACGGCTACCTCAGGTTACTTCCGGCTCGCAAATTGCAGCCCAGTCACTAAGCCGCATGAAAACTGCCTAATAGAGCCGATAGCACCTCCTCCCGCTCGCGATCATTTTATTTTTGACGGCTTACGTCGTAATGATGGAACTTGTATGTCAAGGAAAAGCTGTTTGATGGGTAGTGAGCCACAGACCTCATTGTCCACATAGATATGTCTGCTCGAACGTTGTGCCTTATACGGAACCCTGCGACATGTCGGATGCAGAACTAAACGAAGAACATCGATTAAAAGCACTATCCGAATTATCCATCCTTGATACCCCAGAAGAGCCTGCCTACAGTGAAATAGTCGCAATAGCAGCTTCGCTGTGCGGCACAACCATCTCGCTTGTCAGCCTGATAGACGCTGATCGACAATGGTTCAAGGCCAATGTTGGCCTGAAGAATGTTCAAGAAACATCCAGGGAAGTTGCCTTCTGTGCACACACCATACAATCGAAAGAGATTTTCGAGGTCTGCGATGCCTCTGCCGATCCCAGGTTCTCCGATAACCCACTGGTCACAGGCCATCCAGATATCAGATTCTATGCTGGAGCACCACTTAGATTAAGCAATGGGGCACATGTAGGATCATTGTGTGTCATCGACAGTCAGCCCAAACGCCTGACCTCTGATCAGCGTACAACGCTTACGCAGCTTGCCGCTACTGTGGTTCGAATACTGGAGGCGCGCTACGCCACCGCTCGTTTAGTTGAAAGTGAAGCAAAATTTCGCGCGTTGAGCCATTCTGCACCGCTGGGTATATTCAGTACAACTGCTAGCGGAGAATGCACTTACACCAACGAGCGCTTGCAAACAATATTCGGTATCAGCGATGTTGCAGCGATGGGGTTTGGTTGGACTGACAACTTGCACCCCGACGACAAGCCTGACGTTTTTGCACAATGGAATCACAGGACGAAAGACGGATTGGATTTCGACATGAGTTTTCGTGTAAAGCGATCCGATAACAGTATTGTTTTTGTGCGGGCAATCTCACGCCCCGTACTTAACAACAATGGTGACGTCACTGGCCACATTGGCTCTATAGAGGACATCACAGAGCGCAAGGTTCAGCTTGAAGCACTTTCAAGAAGCGAGCAATTGCTGGCGGAGACGGGGGCAATAGCGGCTGTCGGCGGATGGCAATATGAAGTGGCCACCGAAGCGCTAACGTGGGCAGAACAGACGTTCTGTATTCACGAGCTTGCCATCAATGAAACACCGTCGCTTGAGCAGGCTATCGCCTTCTACACACCAGAAGCACAACTTGTCATTGCTGATGCCGTATCTCAAGCAATGAGCGAGGGTCGAAGCTGGGATCTCGAATTGCCAATGGTCACAGCAAAAAACAAATCAATCTGGGTACGTTCAGTCGGTCGAGCTGAATACGAAAAAGGCACAGTTGCCCGTGTGTTAGGCACTTGTCAGAATATCACCACCCTTGTTACACAGCGTCAGGCGCTGGAAACAGCACACGACAGAATATCAATAGCCACTGAAAGCGGTGACATCGGTGTTTGGGACTGGAATATAGAAAAAAATGCAATTGACTGGACACCGCAAATGTTCTCAATATTCGGAATGAACCCGGATACCAAGATTATCCATTACGCCGTATGGATCAACGCAATACATCCTGATGATAGAGCGGCTACAGAGCAATACCTGCAAAATGCTATTCAAAGCACAGCCGACACCATCGATACTGAATTCCGCATACTATGGCCAGACGGAAGTGTGCATCATATTCGCTCAGCTGCAAAAATCTCTCGCAAAAGCAACGGTGCTGCTACCCATCTGTTGGGCGTCAACTGGGATGTCACACCGTTACGAGAACTCACCACCGAATTAGCCGAGCAACACGAATTGCTGCACGTCACTTTGCAATCAATTGGTGATGCTGTGATAACAACCGATACTCAGGGTCGCGTAACCTGGTTGAACCCTGTTGCAGAGCACATGACGGGGTGGTCAGCACACCAAGCTACCGACAGACAGGTGTCATCAGTTTTTAATATCGTTAACGAGACCTCTCGAAAGCCTGCACTCAACCTTGTCAAAGAATGCCTGAATCTTAATACAACCGTGAGTCCGGCACCCGATACCGTATTGATTTCACGCACCGGTTCAGAATTTGGAGTGGAAAATTCAGCAGCACCAATACATTCTAAAAACGGGGATTTATTAGGCGCAGTACTCGTATTCCATGATGTGACTGAACAACGCAGACTGAGTAACGAGATGCGATACAGAGCTATGCATGATGCATTGACAGGGCTTGTTAACCGGACAGAGTTCGAGCACCGGCTACAAGTGGCGCTAACGGAGGCTACAGAACATGACGCCACGCACTCATTAATATACATCGATCTGGATCAATTTAAATTAGTCAACGACACTTGTGGGCATTCACAAGGAGATCGTCTACTGATACAAATCGCCAAACTGTTGTTCGATGCTGCGCGCGTTGACGATACGGTTGCGCGGATCGGTGGCGATGAATTTGCGCTGATTCTCAACAATCATGACGCAGTGCAAGCCAAGGCTGTCGCCCAAAGAATCTGTGACACCATGGACGAGTTTCGCTTCATGCATAACGGCAGGCGTTTCAGAATTGGAACCAGCATAGGATTGGTTCCTCTGGACTACCGTTGGGATACTATTGCTGCTGCCATGCAAGCTGCGGATGTATCTTGTTACGCAGCCAAAGGCTCAGGCGGGAACCGGGTGCATGTCTGGTATGAAACTGACATTGCATTGAAGGAACGTCAGGAAAACACTGAGTGGGCAACACGTATTGAACAAGCTCTGGACGAAGAGCTTTTTGAACTGCATGCTCAGCAAATCCACCCGCTTTATGGCGACACTCAACAGATAAGCGCCGAAATCCTCATTCGAATGCGTGGCAAGGCTGGACTACTTATTTATCCGGATTCATTCATTGGCTCGGCTGAGCGCTTTAATCTTGCAACACGCATTGATCGTTGGGTATTAAACGCAACCATTGACCTATTAGCAGAGCGCCAGGATCTCAGCGATTTGAACACCCTGTTCATCAACCTGTCAGGTCAATCTGTTGGTGACAAGGAATTTCATTCAGATGCCTTAACACTGTTGGCAGCCGCTGGGAGTGGTATTTGCCGAAGGCTCTGTCTCGAGATTACCGAAACGGCCGCAATTACAAATATTGATGATGCAGCCATTTTTGTTCAGCAGGTGCGAAAGCTTGGTGTCAAGGTCGCATTGGACGATTTTGGAGCGGGTGCTTCATCCTTTGGCTATCTGAAAAAACTCAAGGTGGACCTTCTCAAGATTGATGGCCAGTTTATAGAGGGAATCGTCAACGACCCGCTGGACAGCGCCGCTGTGCGATGCTTCGTTGATGTAGCCCAAGTAATGGGAGTGGCAACCGTAGCCGAATATGTGAGTGATCCCGACATTCTCGTGTGCGTTAAGCAAATGGGCGTTGACTACGCTCAGGGATTCCATCTGCACAAACCAGAACCTGTCGAACATGTGCTTTGGAAAGAGCACGCTAAAGAGAAAGCGTGCTGAGAAGATACCGACTATTCAACGCGGTAGTTAACAGTTACCAACGGCCAAGGTGTGACTGACAGCACAACAGCTGCACTTTTGCCATTCAGACTCGCAAAACAACCTGCACGGCTCACAAACCCTGCGTATTGACGATTAAAGAACTACCCATGTAACCGATACATGGATTGATGGCTGTATAGCGAAGGCTTTTTGAGTCGGCGTTAATCCACCACATAAAATAATAATAATAAAGTGAGTGAGTCATGAGTTATACCCTTAGCGATGCGGGTGCGCGCCCTTTGTTTGTCCGCTTGTCGTGCCTTGTGCTGATCAGCCTGGCCAGTTGTGCCAGAGCTGATCCGCCCGAGTCTTTTGTTGCAGACCCGGCATTGATGAACGACTACATAGACAATTTTCCAACCTCCGGATCATCAGGTGGTTTTGACTACGAAATTGTCCAAGGCGTTGCAGTGCTCGAAGGCGATATCCTGCTCGGCACTGTCAACGCCGAAGGCCGTCTGAACAGCCAACTGCGAGGACGTGGTGTGGGCAAAAGCGATGCGTTCAGTCGTTGGCCCGACGGTATTGTTCCCTATGTCAGACCGGTAGATAATTCTGAACTTCAGCAAGAGAACGTTGAAAAGGCCATCGCTCACTGGATGGAAAACACCACCTTAACGTTCGTCGAAATCACTGACGAGAACAGGGACGAGTATTCAGCATTTCTTCAGTTCACTGACTCGCGCAGCTGTGCATCTTTTGTCGGCATGATTGGCGAACCGCAGAGTATCTTCATTTCTGATGCATGCTCTGTTGGAAGCGTCATCCACGAGATCGGCCACGCTGTAGGTCTGTTTCACGAACATACCCGTCCAGACAGAGATAGCTTTGTCCAGATCAACTGGGATGAAATTATTAGTGGTAAAGACATTAACTTCAACCTGCAGACTGCGGGTGTCGCCAACTACAGTGAATACGACTACGATTCGATCATGCACTACGGAGAAACTTTCTTCAGCAGAACTGGAAGCCCCACTATTATCGTACCAAACGGCATAACGGTAGGCCAGCGAGTTGGGTTGAGCCAACTTGATATCGAGTCAGTCAACGCAATGTACGAAACTGATCTGGCCGTGGACACACCCGTTCAGACTGAAACATTAGCAGGTACGGAAATTAATCTGAGCACCTACAACCTGGGCACTCTGGGGGCGCACGACATTCAACTGATGCTGCGTGTGGGTGATGATTCAGAATGGAAAGGTGTATCACGAGAAAGCGGTTGGGATTGTCTGACTTTCGGGGCTGAACTCAATTGCACACGCGACACGATGCTTGAAAACAGTGAATCGCGCTTTACAGTGTTGGTAGATGCCGGATCAGCGAATATCGATGAGTTGAGCATACGCCTCAGATCCAGAACCCAGGATTCTGATCCAGACAACAACTCTATTAACGATGATGGTGTTGAATGGGACTCAGAGGACGTAGACCTTTCAGAAACATCAACAGAAGATCAGGAGGCCAGCGAGGCTTTAGAACAAATCACCGACTCTTCATCACCGAGCAGCCCTCCTCCGCTGTCTGCAGCGAATCTTACGCCGGTAGGCGAAGAGTCCTCTGAACCCCAGTTCGCGGCAGCCCAAGCCTCCTCGGGTGGAAAGATGAATGGTGCAATTCTGATCATGCTGACAGCAGTTTTGGGGTTACGCCGCCGCAGGCGCATCTCATAGAGGATGAAGACGACTCTGAAGAGTTGATGAGCAGTGGGCTACCGAGGCCAGACTAGAGCCGAAGTAGCCCGATCAGCGTACTGCTACCCCAATCACGCTGACAGGAAAACTCAGTGCGATGCTTAAGCCGGACGAGCCGCCCCTTGAGTATTAAGATAAACAGCATGCAATGATCGGGTAGCGCAGATAAACAATCTATTGCGCTTTATGCCACCAAACTCCACGTTTGCCACTGTCTCATCGATGAGAATCTTGCCGATCAGCTCTGCTTCTGGTGTATAGCAGTGAACGCCATCACCAGCGGAGGTCCAGATATTGCCATCAACATCCGCACGAAAACCATCAAACAAGCCCTCCGTGCTAGTGGCAAACAAACGGTCATTAGTTAACGAGTTGTCTGCTGCCACATCAAATACACGTAAGTGTTGAGGTCCACCTTCAACATGAGTGGCACCTGTATCAGCAATGTAGAGCAATGATTCGTCGGGGGAAAATGCCAGGCCATTGGGTTTAACAAAATCAGTAGCCACCGCTACAACCTCACGGGTATGCGGATCAACCCTGTAAACATGCGAGTCAACAATCTCACTGTCCGCCTTATCCCCTTCGTAGTGGCCATCAATGCCGTAAGTCGGATCGGTAAACCAGATAGTGCCATCTGATTTGACAACCACATCGTTGGGCGAATTAAGACGTTTGTCTTGATAGTGCGATGCCAGCGTGCTCACGCTGCCATCGATCTCCACACGGCTCACCTGTCGGCCCTGATGTTCGCAGGAGACCAGACGTCCCTCACGATCCATTGTGTGCCCGTTGTGATACCGGCAAGGACTTTGAAACACACTTACCGAGCCATCAATTTCGTCATAACGTAGCACTCGGTCATTGGGTATATCTGACCAGAGAAGATACTTGCCCGCCGGGAAATATACCGGACCTTCCGCCCAGCGCGTACCGGTGTACAAGGTTTCCATATGTACGTTAGGCATCACATACTGCTTGAAGCGCTGATCAATGACCTGAAAATTATTGCTGAGCATCATTACACCCTCCTATTGCGTGACCTTATGTCCACGGCCATAGACCAGGAGCATCAGGATAATCACACTGCCATAAATAATTTGTCTGCCCGACTCAGGCATCTGCATGATGGACAGTACCGAATTGAGCAACACGATCAGAATTACACCCAATAGCGTGCCGATGTACCGGCCACGGCCACCCAGGATATGCGTACCGCCAATAACCACGGCGGCAATAGCGGGCAGCAGGTAAGTGTCCCCCATACCCTGATAAGCTTTAGTCGAATATCCCGCCAGCAACGTGCCAGCGAGCCCAGACAACATGCCGCACAAACCAAATGCAATCACAATGACTTTGCGCGAGGGCACGCCTGATAGATAGGCGGCTGATTCACGGTTACCTACCGCGTAGATATAGCGTCCAAAAAAAGTGCGGGTGAGCAAAACGACAACAGCTACAGACACCACTGCCCAAACAATCAAGGCAACAGGAATGCCCGCTATTTTGTTGACAGCCAAATATTGCATGAGTGGAGTGGCTGCTGTTTGGGGAGCAAAACCACCGGTGTGTGCCACCATCAGCCCTCGCAATACAGCATTGATGCCCAACGTAAAAATCATGCTGGGAATACGCAAGAATGCCACACCAAATCCGTTGACAAGCCCCACTAATAATCCGATGGCCAGACCTACAGGAATAGCCATCGGCCCACCAATGGTGGTGGCCATCATGGCAGCTGCAGCTATTGTCCAAGGCACTGACAAGTCAATGTGGCCTAATAAAATTACCAGCATCATGCCGGCAGCTACTACGCCTAGAAAAGCACCCACCTGCAACTGTTGCAATAAATACGTGGGAGACAACAACGTTGCCGTGCCTTGCGTCTGCAATGTGTAGGCCGTACCCACTGCCAGAATAAGTACGACAAATCCAGCGGCAAATACAATAGGTTTGTCATCTTCCGACAATTTGAACCGGCTTGAGTTTTTCGTCCTCATTGGAAGCGCGACCTGGAGTATTGATGGTAAACGGCGTCTATAAACATATTAGCGAAACAGCTCCAACGTATTCTTCACACGTATGACAGCGATAGCACCCAGACTCACGGCTGCCAGTAAGACCACGCCTTCGAACAACGGTTGCAACAATGGGTCAATCTCAAAAATCCTGAAATTGAACGAAATGGTGCGTAGCACAAGAGCGCCAAAGATTGATCCGATAGCCGATCCAACACCACCCAGCAATGAAGTACCGCCAATGACTACAGCTGCTATGGAGTTCAGCGTATAGGCACCTGCCTGCGGAATATCTGCATTGCCTGACGACGTTTGTAACGTAAGATACAACCCTCCTAAGCCTGCAAAAAAACCACCCAAGGTAAAGGCTGCAATCTTGGCGCGGTTAATTGACAGTCCTGACATGTAGGCAGCGCCTTCGGCTGAACCTACCGCATAGACTGAACGTCCCGTCACGGACCGGGCAAAAGGTAGCCAGACTAGGGCAGCCGCTAGTACAAGCAATATCAGCGGTACTGGAATCCATGCGATAGGCACAAACCAGCTAGCCTCACCACCTTCCGCGAAGCCATAGGTGGCTGCGATTTCAAACAGATCGTTGGTCAAGACCCAGGCAAGATCACCATCGACGTTGCCACCAGGTGTCGGACGCAATATCAGTGCGATACCCATAAAAATGGCTCCGGTGGCAAGCGTTGCAATGATGGGTTGGATACGGCCATAGACCACAACGCAGCCATTGATGAAGCCACACGCCGCACCCGCCAACAAGCTAATGACCATACCAAACGCAACTTGCCACGCGCTGCCGCTCAGCAGATGGCTGGCAAGACAGTTGACGAGCGTCATGATGGCACCAACGGATAAATCCAGTCCTCCCATCAGCACCGGAATAGTCTGTGCCATAGCCACCATCGCTAAAGCAAACACCTCATTGGAGTTCTGTATGTAGACAGCCGTTGAAAACCCGCGCGGGTGATTCAGGTTGTAGAAGACATAAAACGCAATAAACACCAGAATGACCGTAATAAAGGCTGCGTTCTTAAACAAGGCAATCTTGAAATTCGTCATGAACCCGTGATGCAATCCAGTATTACTCATGCTGCCGTTTCATCCAGGTTCAGTGAGCTTGCAATAATATTATGTTCCGTGATGTCATCCCCTGCCAACTCTCTGACAATCTCGCCGTCATACATCACAGCGACACGATCACAACAACCAATCAGCTCTTCATAGTCAGTGGAATAGATCAATACTGAGACCCCTTCTTCAGCGAGTTGGCGTAGCAGTCGGTAGATCTCCTGCTTAGTACCCACATCTATGCCGCGAGTCGGATCATTGAGCAATACGATTTTTGGATCGGTGATAAGCCATTTAGCGATAACGACTTTCTGTTGATTTCCACCGGATAACGTTGACACAGGATCCTTGGTGGAACCTATTTTTATTTGCATCCGCGACACGCCTTCAGACACCGCTTTATCCATGGCTTGCTGGTTGATGAAGGGGCCCTGAGATAATTGCCTGAGCGAGGCCAGCCCAAGGTTATCGGCAATGGACATAGGCAATAGCAATCCTTCTGTTTTTCGATCTTCAGGAATCAGGGCCATGTCGATCCCTGCCTCCTTGGCGTGCAGCGGTGACTTGATAGACACCTGCTTTTCATTGATGTACACATGGCCTTGGAGCTTTTTCAACACACCAAACAAGCCTAATAGCAGTTCTTTTTGACCCTGACCGTCAAGTCCGCCCAGGCCAACAATTTCACCCGTATTCACGGTTAACGACACACCTTTAAGTGCGTTTTCCCAGGACAGTTTGTCCACTCTCAATGCTTCGGTGTTGCGCACAAAGGTACGTTTGGCGGGGAAGTGTGCCGATATCTCTCGACCAATCATCATTTGCACGATATCGTTCGCGTTATGTGCACCTTGCTCAAAGGTGTCGATATGTTGTCCATTGCGAAAAACTGAACACATATCGGCGACCGCTTCTATCTCGTGCATGCGATGAGATATCGTTAGAATTGATAGTCCTTCATCGCGTAGCTTGCGCAGCAAGGACAATACATTATCGACATCAGCAGCCGTCAGAGCAGATGTGGCTTCATCAAGAATCAATACGCTGGGGTCGCGTGACAAAGCTTTAGCAATCTCGACCATCTGTCGACGCGACAAAGGCAAATCGCGAACTTGCGAGCGAGGATTTACATCCTCACAATGGATTCGAGCTAACAAGCTTTCTGCGCGACGAATTTGTTCGCGGCGATTAATAAATCCAAACTTTCTTGGTGGATTACTGATGCAGATATTATCCGCCACGCTCAAATCGGGTATTAACGAGAGCTCCTGAAAAATACAAACAACGCCAGCGGCATTGGCCTCAGCCGGCCCCTGAAAATTCTTGAATTGGCCATTGAGTTGCAATGTGCCTTCATCGGGCGTAACCACACCAGACATGATTTTGATGAGCGTCGATTTGCCTGCCCCATTCTCACCAAGCACTGCGTGAATTGACCCGAGGCGACAGGAAAAATCTACAGAATCCAGTGCAGTAACACCACCATAGCGTTTGGTGATTCCTTGCAACTGAAGGTGAGGTGGTGCATCGCCAGGATGATTTAAGGTGTTCATTGCGTTCAACAAGTTTCTAAAGAGCCGCAGCGCTTGATTGGTTCAACCGGCTGCGGCTGTACACCACAATCGCCTTATTCGGCGTCTTTGGCCATGATTTCCCGTGCTGAAATGTTCACACCACAAGGCGGAAACTCATTAACAGTGAAAAAATTATCCGTCAAATCTGGCCAGTAGTTTTTCCCGGCTTCCATCTGATCATAATTGGCAAATGGAATTGGCACCGAAATCAGCTGAGGCATAATATTGCCATCCAAGGCTGCCAAGGAGGCCTTGAGTGCAATTGCCACCAAACCGGGCGACTGCCCAATGGATTGACCTTTCAGGCCTTTGGGTCCGTACTCGGCAAGTAATTTTCTAAACCCGTTCTCTGACTCACCTGCGATGGGCACCAATGGATGATTAGCATCCAGCATGGCACGCACCGTTCCTGTTGTACCACCTTGAACCACTACACCCACAAACTCGCTGTGGACAGCAATGGCATCAGCCGTTACTTTTTGTGCGGTACCGTCATCCCAGTTACCCACAACTTCAACGATATCCCAGTTACCCGCACCGTCCATCTCATCGCGAAAAGCCAGGTGCCTGTCTCTGTCCACTGAGTTGCCTTGCAAGCCTCGCACTTCCAGAATCTTGCCGTCCTTTTTATCACCCAGTTGCTCTATGAGCCAGCGCGCGTACATGCGGCCCATCTCATCCTGATCCGAATTCACCTGCATGACCTTATCGGTATCGAGCACGTTATCAAATGGCACTAAAACGACATCGTTGCGATCAGCAAGACGAATGACCCGGTCAAACCCTTCAGGTGAGACCGCAATAGTGATGATGGCGTCGAAGCCCTGATTGATGAAATCTTCGATAGCGCCTAATTGCGCGGCTACATCGGTACCCGTGGATACAGCTTTGAATTCTTCAATTTGTGACGCTATTTCTGGCTGCTCAACAAAGGCCTTTGCCGTCTGAATCATCTGGATTCGCCACGTGTTGCCCACGAATCCATTGACTACAGCGATCTTATGTGGCCCCTCACGCTTGTCCCATTGAAAATAACCAATGTCGTCATTCCATGGCGCAAAGCACTCAGGATCATGGCCAGGACCTTCAACACTTGAAGGTGCTGCAAGTGCATTAGTGCTCATTGTTAGTGCTACGCTGGCTGCCAGCACAACACCCCAACAGTGGTTTTTCATCTTCGTCTCCCCAGAATGTGATTTGAGTGTTTTTTGGTTCTCTGTGATTTTGTAAAGCCCACTCGTCTGTGACTATTTTTCAATAGACCTGTCCAACACTAAATGTTCGCGGTAACAATTGCAACATGTCGTCAACTGCACGCAAGCTGAGCGCTTCCGATAAACTACTGCCATGGAACCCAACAAACCGTTGTCGATCATGGTCTCCGCCGGGGAGGCATCGGGGGATTCACACGCCTCACACGCTCTACAGGCGCTAGCAGATAGCGGTACCCCTTTTTCAAGCTTCGGCATGGGTGCTGGTGCGTTGCAGGCATCGGGCACTGACATCATCGTGGACTGTCGCGACTTGGCAGTCATTGGGATTGTTGACGTATTACTGAACTACCCCAAGTTCATAAAGCGATTAAAACTGCTTCGTCAGCACATGATTGATAGACAGCCGGATTTGCTACTGATTGTTGACTACCCGGATTTCAATCTGAAGCTTGCCGAAACTGCCAAGGCCAATGGCATTCCTGTGCTGTTCTACATCAGTCCAAAAGTCTGGGCCTGGAGAGCTGGACGCGTCAAACGTATCGGGTCGCTAGTGTCACACATGGCCGTACTGTTTCCGTTCGAAGTAGACATCTACGAAAAAGCAGCAGTGCCTGTCACCTATGTTGGCAATCCTGTGGTCCATGACGCTGTTAGTCCATACACTCGCGATGAGGCTTGTACACAGTTAGGGCTTGATTCCAAACGTCAGGTCATAGCCCTGCTACCGGGCAGCCGCAAAAGCGAGATACAACGGCATTTGCCCACTATGCTAAGCACCGTTTTTTCGATAGAAAAAATGCTACCCAATGTGCAGTTTGTGTTGCCAGTGGCACCCACGCTAGAGATGGAATTCATTGAGCAGATGATGGGCGACGCTGTACCGCAGAACCTCATCCTCACGCAACAAGACTCTCGCAGCGCAATGCGTTCGGCCGATGCTGCACTTGTAGCCTCCGGCACAGCGACACTTGAAACCGCATTGATTGGCACCCCCATGATTGTTATGTACATCGTTAATGCCATCAACTACAGCATTATGAAACGGCTTATCCGTATCCCTGATATTTCGCTGGTAAACATCGTTGCTCAAAAGCGCATTGTGCCCGAGTACCTGCAGGATGAAGCGCAACCCGATGTCATGGCCGATGATCTGATGTCATTGCTCAATGAT
>JALZVU010000192.1 GCA_023301795.1 Granulosicoccus sp. | reverse complement strand
GCCCCCACGCCAGACCATGGCGGCGATCTCCTGTTGATTCAGGGACACTCGGCTCCGGGCATCTATGCACGATCCTTCCTAGAGGGTCGTTTTGATGAGAAAGATCTTGATAACTTTCGTCGTGAAGTTGATGGCGAAGGCCTCTCATCCTACCCACACCCCTGGCTAATGCCCGAGTACTGGCAGTTCCCCACCGTATCCATGGGCTGGACATCACTAACGTCTATCTATCAAGCGCGGTTCATGAAATATTTGCAAGATCGCAGCCTTGCGCGCACCGACAACCGCCAGATTTGGTCATTTCTAGGTGATGGTGAAATGGATGAGCCTGAATCGTTGGGCGCCATCTCGCTTGCCGGTCGAGAGAAACTGGACAATCTCAACTTTGTTATTAATTGCAATTTACAGCGCCTTGATGGGCCAGTACGTGGCAATAGCAAAATCATCCAGGAACTGGAGAACGTTTTCCGTGGCGCGGGCTGGAATGTCATCAAAGTCATCTGGGGATCGTACTGGGATCCGCTACTGGCGCGTGACACCTCCGGCAAGCTCATGCAGCTAATGATGGAAACCGTTGACGGTGAATACCAGAACTTTAAAGCCAAGGGCGGCGCCTACACCCGTGAGCATTTCTTTGGCAAGTACCCTGAAACCAAAGCACTGGTCGCCAATCTGACTGACGAAGACATCTGGCGCCTTAACCGTGGTGGGCACGATCCGCACAAACTGTACGCTGCCTACAAACAAGCGGTGGAGCATAAAGACCAACCTACTGTCATCTTGGTGAAAACTGTCAAAGGCTATGGCATGGGTGAATCAGGCGAAGGTACCAACGCCACGCACCAGGCCAAGAAAATGGATCAGGCCTCACTGCTAAAAATGCGTGATCGCTTCGGCCTTAACCTTACCGATGAGCAAGTCGCGAACTACGAATACATCAAGCCCGACCCTGACAGCCCTGAAATCAAGTACATGCAGGAACGCCGCAAGGCCTTGGGTGGATACTTGCCACAAAGAAAGAAATTTGCCGAACCACTGGAAGTTCCTGACATCAGTGCGTTCCAGTCTGTGCTGGATGGCTCAGGGGATCGAGAGATATCGACTACGATGGCCTTCGTGCGCATGCTGACCATACTTACACGCGATAAGAAAATCGGTAAAAACATTGTGCCGATTGTTCCTGATGAAGCGCGCACCTTTGGTATGGAAGGCATGTTCCGTCAGTTGGGTATCTACTCTTCTGTGGGCCAGCTGTACGAGCCACAGGATCGCGACCAGATCATGTACTACAAGGAAGACAAATCTGGGCAAATTCTCGAGGAAGGCATTACCGAGGCAGGTGGAATGGCCAGTTGGCTCGCAGCAGCGACGTCCTACTCCACACACGGGATCAACATGCTCCCGTTCTACATCTATTACAGCATGTTCGGTTTTCAGCGCATTGGTGATCTTGCCTATCTGGCTGGCGACATGCGGGCCTGTGGATTTCTAATCGGTGGTACAGCAGGCCGCACTACCTTGAACGGTGAAGGTCTTCAGCATGAAGACGGACATTCACTGGTGTTGTCAAACACTATTCCTAACTGCATCAGTTACGATCCTTGCTTCAGCTACGAGATGGCCGTGATCATTCATAACGGCATGACGCGCATGCTTACTAACCGTGAAAGTGTGTACTTCTACATCACCGCAATGAACGAGAACTATCTCCACCCTGCCATGCCTGAAGGCGCTGAGGAAGGCATCATCAAGGGTATTTACAAATTTCGTGAAATGGCTGACGGGGATGCAAAAGCTGCCAAAAAATTCAAGATGAAGGTGCGCCTGCTCGGTGGTGGAACCATTCTGAGAGAGGTGATCGAGGCTGCCAGCATCCTTGAAAACGACTGGCAGATTGGCGCCGAGATTTACAGCATTACAAGCTTTAACGAACTGGCACGCGATGGACTAGAAGTGGAGCGCTGGAATATGCTGCACCCCAACGATGACCCGAAAGTGCCTTACATCACGCAAATCCTAGGAGGTGATGATTCTCCAGTAGTCAGCTCAACAGATTACATGAAGAGCTATTCGGATCAGGTCAGAGAGTATGTACCTGCAACATTCACGACGCTGGGCACCGATGGCTTTGGTCGCTCTGATACACGCGAAAAGCTTCGCGAATTTTTTGAGGTAGACAGACGCTACGTGACAGTGGCAGCGCTGCATGCCTTATCCATAGACGGGAAGATCGACAAACCGACAGTCGCCAAAGCTGTACAACAATACGGCATTGATCCTGACAAGCCGAACCCGGCGAAGATTTGAGGGGCTATCAATGAGCGCAGATAATTCAAGTGTGAATATTATTGTTCCAGACATCGGCGATTCTGAAAACGTCGAGATCATAGAGCTGCTGGTCAGTGTGGGCGAGGAAGTCTCTGAAGACGATTCCCTGCTGACGCTGGAAAGTGACAAGGCCAGCATGGAAATACCTGCTGCGGCTGCGGGTGTTATCGCAACATTGACCGTCGCTGTTGGCGATACCGTTAATGCCGGTGATGTTATCGGCACAATGACGCTCAGTGCTGCCGGTGGTGACTCAGGTACTGGAAACAAGGCGGATGACTCAGGCACTGCGAAAGCAGCTGCCCAATCGCCCGGCCAAGATCAATCGGGTGGAGATCAATCCGGTTCTCAGTCAAATCCATCAGCAAAGAGCTCTGCAGCACCAGAATCTGACGCCGGTGTTCAAGAAGATTCAGCGTCTGACTCTGGCAATAACGCCGCCCGTTCAGCATCGCCCACCTCGCCGACCGCACACATCAACGACGACAATATGCGCAAAGCGCACGCCAGCCCCGGTGTGCGACGCTACGCTCGTGAACACGGCGCAGATTTGTCGTTGATCAGCGGCACTGGACCCAAGGGACGCATTGTCAAAGACGATGTCGTAAGCTTCATAAAGCAGTCCATGGAGAGCATGGGCAGTTCCTACTCATCAGGTGGCGGCACACTATCCGGTGGCGGCGCTGGTATACCGCCCATACCCGAAGTAGATTTCTCTAAATTCGGCGAAATCGAGCGCATTGAGCTGGGACGTATCAACAAGCTCAGCGCCGCTAATCTGCACAGGGCCTGGTTGAATCTGCCGATGGTCACTCATCATGACCTGGCAGATATCACGGAGATGGAGTCCTTTCGCAAACAACTAAAAGCCGAAGCACGCGATGATGACCCAAAGGTCACCGGGCTTGCATTTCACATGAAGGCTCTGGTGAACACGCTGAAAGCATTTCCGAAAGTTAACAGCTCCCTTTCCGCCGATGGCCAGGCATTGTTTTACAAAAAGTATTATCACGTCGGCATTGCCGTGGAAACGCCCAATGGTTTGGTGGTACCGGTGTTCCGCGACGTGGATAAAAAGAGCATTAATCAGCTTGCCATCGAAATGGCGGATATCAGTAGCCGGGCACGCAGCAAGAAGCTCAAGCCTGATGAAATGCAAGGGGCAAGTATGACCATCTCAAGTCTTGGTGGCATTGGCGGAACTCAGTTCACGCCTATCGTGAACCCACCAGAGGTTGCCATTCTGGGTATCACGCGTGCCTCTATGCAACCCGTCTGGGATGGCTCAACATTTATACCGCGTATGATGTGCCCGCTGGATCTTACCTACGATCATCGTGTCATTGATGGCGCGGATGCAGCTAGATTCATGGCTTACTATGTAAAGCAGATCAGCGATATTCGACGACTCACGCTGTAGATTATGTGTAGAGCCGCTTGGAGTTTCATGCCCGCCCAACCTATTAAGCAACAAGTCTCATGAGTGAATTGCAAACGATCAAGGTGCCTGACATCGGCGATGTCGACGATGTCGAGGTCATTGAAGTGTTAGTTGCTGTCGGCGACACCGTGGATGTGGAAACCTCACTGATAACAGTGGAAAGTGACAAAGCCAGCATGGAGGTTCCATCACCCGTCGCAGGGGTTATTACCTCGTTGCTCGTTAACACCGGGGATCGCGTATCAGCAGGCAGCGATGTTGTAGTAATGGATGTAGCTGGCGCTGCAACTTCGTCTGCCAAGACTGACACTGCAAACAGCACCCCATCGACACAGACACCGCAAAAAGCTACAAAAGAAACACCTGAGCAGAGCGCAACTACACAGCACAACGCTAGCGCCGATGCGCCCTCACCTCAAACCGATGCTGCCTACGCTGCAGCAGACGAAACTTACGATCTGGTTGTTGTTGGCGCAGGACCTGGTGGCTATACCGCAGCGTTCAGGGCAGCCGACCTTGGATTAAACGTATTGCTGATAGAGCGCTACCCAGATCTGGGGGGCGTGTGCCTGAACGTGGGCTGTATTCCTTCAAAGGCGCTACTGCATACGGCTGCCATCATTCAGGAAACGCAGGAAATGGCAGCTCACGGCGTCACCTTTGGTAAGCCTAAAATTGACATTGATAAACTGCGCGGATTTAAAGAGGATGTCATCGGCAAGCTTACAAGCGGTCTTGCTGGCCTGGCAAAACAGCGCAAAGTAACCGTTGCGCACGGCTTGGCCAGCTTCAAGTCGCCTCATACGCTTGCGATCACCAGTACAAGCGACAAGAACAGTGCTGAACGTACCGTCGGCTTTACCTATGCGGTAATCGCTGCAGGCTCGAAAAGCATCCGTGTCCCCGGCTTTCCCTATGATGATCCACGTTTAATGGATTCCACTGGCGCTCTAGCGCTAGCTGATATCCCGAAACGATTACTCATTATCGGCGGTGGCATCATCGGTCTGGAAATGGGGTGCGTCTATGCAGGACTGGGCAGCCTGGTAACGGTTGTCGAATTGTCCGACGGCCTGATGACGGGCTGCGATCGCGATCTGGTTCGCCCTCTCGAGAAACGTCTCAAGTCGGAGTTTGAAAATATATTCACAGGCTCCAAGGTCACAGGCATGAAAGCCATAAAGGCCGGGTTGAGCGTAACGTTTGAAGGCGGAAAAGCCCCGGAAAATGACACTTTCGATCGTGTGCTACTCGCGGTAGGACGAAGCCCGAACGGTCACGAAGTAAACGCTGAAAACGCTGGTGTTGTTGTCAGTGAACGCGGCTTCATCGCGGCCGACTCGCAGCAACGGACTAACGTTGCCCATATTTTCGCTATCGGTGACATCGTTGGCCAGCCCATGCTGGCGCATAAAGCGACACACGAAGGTAAGGTGGCGGCTGAGGTTGCAGCAGGCAAGAAGTCGTACTTCGATGCCAAGACGATCCCATCAGTGGCCTATACCGATCCCGAAGTGGCCTGGATGGGACTCACTGAAACCCATGCCAAAGAACACGGCATAGCGTTTGAGAAAGGCAGTTTTCCCTGGGCCGCCAGCGGGCGCTCGCTGAGTATGGGACGTAACGAAGGATTGACTAAAATACTCTACGACCCAGAAACTAAACAGGTGCTGGGTGCCGGCATGGTAGGCCCAAATGCGGGCGAGCTTGTAGCAGAGGCGGTGCTAGCGCTTGAGATGGGAGCTGACATAGAGGACTTGGCGCTTACCGTCCACCCTCATCCTACTTTATCGGAAACACTGAACTTCGCCGCCGAGGTGGCGGAAGGAACAGTGACCGATATTTATATTCCGAAAAAATCGAAGTAAGCCATAGCCAATTCGATGTTCTTGCGCGAACACACCTCTCAGCACTCTAAAGCGCTGACAGGTGTGACCTACCGGGCAAGCTTACAGCGCAGCTAGCTGAGCTCTCAAACGTGCAAACCGTGCAGCTACTGCAGCAGCATCAGTCATGGCGATTTGTGAGCTCACCAGAGTTTCAAGATCATTGAATTCCTTGAGTAACTCAACAACACGCTCTTCACCAACCACTGAATGAACCTCAGCCGACACAGTCTTGTTATCTGCAACCAGTGTGTCTAGCTCGGCTATGGCTTTGAGCAAGAATGGTGAAATCTCGTATGTGTGTTCCATACGAGCTGTGCCGCCATCGGCAATTACAGCGCGCAACGCACGACCAAATTTGTACGTACGGCTGTGGGGCAAGAATGATCCTTTGGCACGCTTGTAACGAATCTTCAGAGTATCTCGCTCAGCACCGTCGGGGCGCAAAGCATATCCAGAGATTTCCTGGGCGTTTTTGATGCCCATTCCTTCCAGCGTGGGGTACGTTTCGGTCTGGGTAGCAGTTGTTGAAGACATGGTATTTTCTCGACTATTTGTGAATAAAAAATATATATAAGCCGTTATCGGCTCGATTACCCGCAATATAAGCCTCCTACCTACCCGTACAACCAGTCCATCGGAATAACTCCTGTCATAGGCCGGATCAAATGTGTCAACCCAATATTGACTGCAACTCTACAGCCCGCCTGCAGCGGGCCTGCCGGCCGCTACAGCGGTTATCCGGCTCTCAAAGAGCACTTGCTCGCCACCATTGTTCACAATGTTATCTGCCCGCTCCACTTCCACAATATTCTCCAAAGCACCGGCTAGTCGAGCTTTTTCCGATGCCAACCGGCTCGCAGTTTCTGTCGCTGCCTCCGCACCTAATTCAAGATTATCGAACTCCACAGGACCATCGGGAAACAATACGCAGACCCGTCTACCACCCGCAGGGTTGATCACGATCACATGCTCTTGCCTTATCGTCCCAGTGACAGCCCCAAGTGCATTGGCAACATGGGCATATTCGGGTAACAACAAAGGAGCACCCAACAAATCAGTCAAGTGCGGGTAATAACTGGCAGCTGGCGCACCCAGCCCCACCACTGGAGTACTCAACCGCGGCACCAGCGAGAATGCAGCGTCTTGAGCAACATCAAAACTACGCTCGATAAGTACTCTCTGCGATTCAGTCAGCGTCTCACCAGCGGCACTATTGAGCGAATCCACTAACGCAATCGCAGTCAGTTCTGACACCTGACGAATCACAGCCTCGGCAAACTGCATGTCATCAACATAGGAGATTCCCAGGTTATCTTTGCTATATCGCTGCAGCAGTTGCGCACCCACACGTGCCGCCTCCGATGACCAGTTGGTTTGCACACCCGTTATATGGCTGGCATCGCTGGGTGTAAAACCGGCTCGCAGTACACAACCGCGTTGCTCAAGTCGTTGTAAGGCACGCTCTAGCGTCTGATCTTTGAACAGCATCTGCACAGACACCGGGCCTTGCGCTATCTGATCAAAAAGTTCGCGCTGCTGGTGAGACAGATCTGCAGGTCTGGAGGCATGCACCATGACAAATTGAGCACTGTGTGTAGTACTCATTGGCAGCGCAAGTTGCGCGTGTAGCTCGGCCAGACACTGCGGGTACTGGTGCACCAATAAGCTCAAGGGCATAACACGGTTAGGACCGATCGACAATTTACGTGTTACACGATCATACAATACAGCACTGTCACCCCCCAAGCCGTAGGTGCGAACGTCAATGGCCCGCACCATCGTGCGCCAACCTCCAACAGTCGCACCGTCAGCATTCAACTGTGGCCGGCCATTTCTGATCAAAGCGATATCCGTTGTTGTGCCGCCCATATCCGATACCAGAAGCTCATCCTCAGGGCATAGGAAAAGCGCACCGACAACACTTGCCGCCGGACCGCTCAGAATCGTCTCTACCGGACACTCGTGCGCAATGCGATCACTGATGAGAGAACCATCGCCTTTCACCACCATTAACGGTGCGTTGATACCCTGCTCCTCGAGTAATTGTCTGGCGGCACTGAGCAAGGCAGATATCATCGGAATCAGCCTTGCATTCAATAATGCTGTGAGCGCCCGACGCGGTGCATCGAGACCAGAACTCAAATGGTGTCCGCAAGTGACAGGCTTACCCGTCATGGACATGATCAGGTTTTGAATCAGTATTTCATGTTGGGGGTTACGCACCGCAAACACGGCTGACAGTGCATAGGCGTCAACGCCATCATCTACCTCACTAACGAACTGACGAATACTGTCAAGATCCAGCGCCTGTTGCACCTCACCGCTAGCGTTGTGGCCACCGGGTGTCATCAACATGGGATCACCGGCCAGCGCTTGCAGCAGATTGGCTCGTTTCAGCAACGGTTCATTGAAGCCGACAAGAATCAGAGCAATTCGCCGACCCCGTCCCTCGACCAGTGCATTGGTTGCCAACGTGGTCGACAAACACACCAGCTCGATATCACAGGCGTTAAAGCCAGCAATCGTCTGAACCACTGCACCCCGCAGCCCTTGCACAAGATCAGTATGGGTGGTGAGCGATTTTGCACAATTCAGGATTTTGTACGAATCGTCAACGAGTACCGCATCAGTGAAGGTGCCGCCGGTATCAAGCCCAAGTTGTAATCCCACGTTCGTACCCTGCCCGCGCTTCTCGAGACCGGACTATTAACGAGAAGTGCGGCGTTGTAAAGCGAAACCACACGCAACGTTGCGTGAGCGTACCTGAAAGAATTATGTGACTCTAGGCGCAAACCCCTTCACGCAACCTAAATAGCGATCAGGTATTGACGAGCTTGCGCCGATAGCCGCTACAACTAACCGTAAACCCTGTAGATAGCCCTTGAAGGGGCTGGAGAGAACAATGCACCCTGTCTATATCGTTAACCCAAGACGAGTTGTGTCACCTCAGAACGGGTTTTCGCTCATCGAGCTTATGATCGCCGTTGCAATTATCGGCATCCTCGCAGCAATTTCTTACCCAAATTACGTCGAGTACGTCAAGGATGCGCGCCGGTCCGATGCACACGTTGCACTACTGACAGAAATCCAGACTATGGAGCGCTGCAGATCCACAACCTATTCCTACCAGGGCTGCACGTTGGCAAGCACTACCTCACCGGAGAATCACTACACCATATCACTAGAGAATGACGCTACCTCATTTACTATTACTGCCACGGCTATGGGCCTGCAAACCAACGATACAGATTGCCTTGTAATGACGCTAAACCATCAGGACATCCGTACACCCACCGATTCCAACGGCTGTTGGCCAAATTAGTAGCCAACTGATCAAGTTCGACAATGCGTTGGCCGGTGTCTCTTCAATATTTTCCCCAACCCCATGCTGGCGTTGCAGGGGCGGCTTGTTCAGTTTACAAATCCGTATATAAACTAGGCACTTACAGCGCTACAGAGCTCTGCCCAACAGCTTATAACAAAGCCACATAACCACATAACAAAAAAGCCTAATACAAAGACCTCAGACCCTGTTTCAATGGCCGCCATTGTTAAATAACCTCACTGAGTATTGTATTCATGGCAATTGAAACCGACGTGGTAATCATTGGCGCCGGCCCTTGTGGACTTTTTCAGGTATTTGAGCTCGGCTTACTCGACATCCATGCGCATGTCATAGAGTCACTGCCAAACCCAGGCGGCCAATGTGCCGAGCTGTATCCGGGCAAGCCAATCTACGACATACCTGCCTACCCCACTATCGGCGCGCAGGAGCTGGTAGATCGGTTGATGGAGCAAATCGCCCCCTTTAATCCGACGTTTCACTTCGACAGTCAGGTGGATCAGCTAGAGCGTCAGGAAGATGGTCGCTTTCACCTGCACACCACCCAAGGCGAGTCATTCATCACCAAGGCTGTGGTTGTCGCAGGCGGAGTAGGCTCGTTTGCCCCAGTCAAACTGAAAATTCCAGGTGTGGAAGAGCGGATCGGCAAGGATGTGTATTACTCGGTCAAAGATCAATCGCTGCATGACGGTAAAGACATTGTCATCCTCGGCGGCGGTGACTCGGCCCTCGACTGGGCTCTGGACCTTCGCGAGCGAGCCAACAGCGTTCTACTCATCCACCGTTCAGAGAAGTTCAAAGCAGCCCCTGCTTCCGTATCGAAAATGCATGCTTTATGCGATGAGTATGAAATGCAATTTCTCACAGGCAACGTCACGAAAATGATTACCGACAGCGCCAATGCTGATGACCTGGCGGCAGGCAAGCTCACGCACATTGACGTGGCAGGCCTGGACGGCGTTTCACGTCGCGTAGAGCTCGACCAACTGCTGGTGTTCTTTGGTCTGTCTCCTAAGTTAGGTCCCATTGCCAACTGGGGACTGGATTTAAAGCGCAACCAGATTCAGGTGGATACGGAGAAGTTTCAGTCCAGCGAGGCTGGGTTGTATGCCGTTGGTGATATCAACTGGTACCCCGGCAAGAAAAAGCTGATTTTGTCAGGCTTCCACGAAGCCGCCCTTGCAGCATTCGCTATCAAGGAACAGTTGTTTCCAGGTCAGAAAGTACACCTGCAATACACAACCACTAGCCCTGTCATGCACAAGCGACTTGGCGTGGACGACCCTTATGCTGATGAAGAAGTCGAGGCTGCATAATGTACCAATACACTGAATATGACCGCGAATTTCTGCAACAACGTGTTGCAGAGTTCCGTGAACAGACAGCGCGCAAACTCAGCGGTGATTTGAGCGAAGATGAGTTCAAGCAACTGCGTCTGCGCAATGGTCTGTATGAGCAGCGCAAAGCTTACATGCTTCGTGTTGCCATTCCGTATGGGCAGCTGTCCAGCGTACAACTCAAAAAACTGGGGCATATCGCTCGAGTCTATGACAAGGACTACGGGCACATTACTACGCGCCAGAACATCCAGTACAACTGGCCGAAGATGGAACAGGTTCCAGATATTTTGCAGGAGCTTGCTGATGTTGACATGCACGCGATTCAAACCAGCGGCAACTGCATTAGAAATACAACATCTGACCCTCTTGCCGGCGCTATTGCCGATGAAATTGAAGACCCACGTCCTTGGTGCGAGCTTATTCGCCAGTGGTCTACGCTACATCCTGAGTTTAACTGGCTGCCGCGCAAATTCAAAATTGCCGTTACTGGTTCGCTCAAAGACCGTGCCGCTGTGCAAGTACATGATATTGGACTGCGCCTGATCAAAAATGGTCAAGGCGAAACAGGGTTCGAGGTACTGGTAGGTGGAGGGCTTGGAAGAACACCTTACATCGGTCAGGTGATCAACCCGTTCCTGCCCGCCAAGCACCTGCTTACCTACCTGGCCGCTATTCTGCGGGTCTACAATTTGGAAGGTCGACGCGACAATCTCTACAAAGCCAGAATCAAGATCCTGGTTAACGCAATGGGTATTGATGCATTCCGCGAAAAAGTAGAACAACACTGGCAGCAAGCAGGCGATAGCGATGACTCGTTTACACAGGCAGATATTGACGCGATAAAAGCACAATTTCCTGCAGCTCCCACACTCGGTACGGTGGCCATGCATAACACTAAGGGAGCTACAGACACACCCGTAGCTCCAGTGTCTGCGCAACAGCCTGATCAGATGTTCAGCAATCCACTGTTCAATCAGTGGTATCAGGCTAACACCCGTGAGCATCGAGACTCAGGTCGTCGGATTGTGTATGTGTCATTGAAGGCACCTGGCCAACCTGCCGGTGATATCACCAGCGACCAAATGGACGCACTTGCCGATTTGGCAGACAAGTTCAGTCTGGGTGAAATTCGAACCACACACGAGCAAAACCTCGTCTTGGCACATGTGCCGGGTGTCGATCTGTTCGAACTGTGGAACGAGCTCAAATCATTGAAACTAGCGACACCAAATCTGGGCAAGTTGACAGACATGATCGTCTGCCCCGGGCTCGACTACTGTTCGCTGGCTAACGCCGGCACATTGGAAATCTACGACCAAATCTACAAGCACTTTGACGATCTGGACTACCTGCACGAGCTGGGCGATATCAGCATCAAGATATCAGGCTGCATGAACGCCTGCGGACATCACCATGTAGGCGATATCGGCATATTGGGTGTGGATAAAGGCGGAGTTGAGTGGTATCAGCTGACCATCGGTGGGAATGCAGGTAACGAAGCTTCTCTCGGCAAACGGCTTGGGCGTGCGATTGCAAAGCACGAAGTATCGCAAGCCATTGAACAGATATTGGAAACATACATCGCACTGCGTAATCCGGAAGAATCCTTCCATGACGCTGTGCATCGTGTCGGTACTACCCCTTTTAAGGAGAGTGTTTATGCCACTGCTGCGTAATGGCCAATGGGTCGATAACAATCCCTGGGTACGTCTTGAAGATGAAGACGCACTGCCTACCAATACGGCTGGCGATGCACCGGCGGTGTATAGCCTTGCACGCTTTCTTGAGTCTGAAAAAAGCGGTCAACACACAACATCCGGCGTATGGTTAAGCTCGACTGATAATGTGCTCGAGTTGGCCGGCAAGCTGGATCATGTACAGCTTATCGTCATCGATTTCCCGGTCTACACCGATGGGCGTGGATATACCCAAGCCAGACTGCTGCGCACGCAGTTGGGATTTTCTGGTGAGTTGCGGGCAACTGGAGATGTTCGCCCCGATCAGATACTGTTCATGGCTCGAGCTGGAATCGATACCTTTGATTTTCCAGAGCGCCCAGACGAGACTTTGATAACGGACATACTCTCGCGCTTTACGGTGAGTTACCAACCTAGTTACAGTTTGCCCATTGCAGGGTAGCTGTAGTACGTGAGTTTATGTCGCATACAGGGTAAAATTGCGGCATGGACAAACGACTACTTGATATTCTTGTGTGCCCGGTGACCAAAGGCAAACTCATTAAGAAAGACAATGAGCTTTGGTCAACGCAAGCTGCCCTCGCCTACCCTATCAAGGACGGCATTCCTGTAATGCTTGAGGATGAAGCAAGAGCCTTGAAACTCGAAGAAATCGAGGCTCTTGCCAAGTAGGCTGCCGCTAACAGCCTGTTTAAAAAAAGGCTGTTCTAACCCGAATTATTCATGAACAAACCGGGCTAGAGGCTCGGGTACGAGGCTGGCAAATACACCTGAATACTTTTGGATCTGGCTTCGATCCATCCGTTGTCAGTCCCCTCATACCGACGCAGCTGCAAATAGACCTCATCCAGCCCTGCAAGAGCTCTGGGTAGAAGTATGGATGTGTCCATGGCGCGCCATTGAAGCGAATCCAGAGAGTCTGAACTCCCGACCCTATATTCCGTTGGCTCACCGGAAACTATGGGCGTGAGCACAGTCGTCTGTGCGTTAGCAACCACTTCCACGTTTGAAATCTTAATTGAAGACCCAGCATCGGTGAGTGTGCTTCCCGCCTTGCAGCGTGGACCAGGAATACCCTCTGCAAGCGTCACCTGTTTTACCAGATTAAAACCGCGCCCTGGCTCGTTCAGGCGTATGCCACTGAATCGCGTTTTGGACACAGTGACCACAAACGGAATGTTCGGAACTTCGGCTATGGCCTGCCCTTGCTCATCGGTAAAGGCAGTACCAAATTGCTGGTAACTGCCTTGCAGTCCAAAACAGACGGAAGCGCCCTCAACGGGCATCCCGGCCTGATCAACCACTCGAACGCCAAACTGACTGGCGTGGGCGGTTGCAGAAAAAGAAAACGCTGCTGACGCTGCGGCCATTGCTAAAACGGTGGTTGCAATCCTTATTGATTTCACTATCGAAGTCCCCTGTCACTCAATGGAGCAGCCGTCAGATCCCTGACTTTCTGCGTATGAGAGCCAATAATATGGCACCTTGCAGTAACATGCTCTTGGAATAAGCTGGTGATGGGACTTGATTCACACAGTGAATCAGTGATTTGCCAGCTTGCACACATGGGGTGTTAGCTACCCCAGTGTCGTACCTCTCCAGTGTCGACATGAACGAAGTTGGAACGAGTGTAAACGCCCACACCACCGGCTTCGAAACCCGACGCTACTTCATGAATCTTCTTAACCGAAAAACCGGGTACGTAAATATCTGCCGCACGACCTTCCATGTGCAGGCTGTATTTTGCAACCCCTTTGGATCTTCGGCGTAGTTTTGCATTGGTTTCTGGTGTTCTGTAACCAGAGAGCACATGCACGGGCTCATCAGTGCCTAGTGCTTCCTGCAATAGAAACAGCTGGTTGAATAGTGTTGTGTCCATTTGAGTGGCAAGATTTGCCCTACGGTCACGCATCAGGTGGTTGAGCCGCCCGAGATTTTCGTAGATGTAGAGGCCATGGGTGTAGTACACCACATCAACATCATCCCCTGTATGCTCGTTAACCAGATGCAGACGCCGACTCATCATGGACTTCAGTTGTGCGACAGCTCCCTTCTCAGGCGTTGTTTTTGCACCCTCGATCAGGGAGATCTTGCCCCGACCGTGATCCTTAGCTTGCGCGGCACCCATCCCTAGACTGGTGACAATGGCGGGCGCACCTAGCAAGGCAACCCCGGTTTTTCTGAGGAACTGCCTTCGCAATATTTGACTTCCTTGATCTGGACTTTCGGTACTCATAGCTTGTATTCACGCCAAACGTCAACATATTGGCAGTTAGTGTACGGTATTGACGTCAGAAACACGACTGCATTGTGCCACAAAATCCTAGAAGAACTCGTTGACGCACATAGTTACAATTACCGTCCAGTACTGCCTGTCGAACGGTGTGACGACATTCTGAAGAGCTTCAAATATAATTAACGTCTAGAATTTCATACTCTCGAACACCTTTTGGTGTTTTAACGCCTACCTCATCACCTTCCAGCTTCCCGATCAACGCACGGGCCACAGGCGACTCGAAACTGATTCTTCCAGCCTTCAGATCAGCTTCATCATGCCCTACTATCTGGTATGTGATTTCCTCTTCTGAGTCCATATCCATCAGCTTGACAGTGGCACCAAAAACTACTTTGCCGGTTTTAGGCAGCTTGGTGACGTCGATAACCTGAAGCGTGGATAGCTTGGCTTCGATTTCCTTGATACGACCTTCGATGAAACTCTGCTGATCGCGCGCCGCATGGTACTCGGCATTCTCTTTCAAATCACCGTGTGCCCGCGCCTCGGCGATCGCCTCGATAACAGTGGGGCGCTGGTTGCCTTTCAGATCAGTCAGTTCTTCGCGGAGCATGGTTTCGCCCCGTGTCGTCATAGGTACTTTGTTCATACTGTCTCCGTATGGATTTCGTCAAGGCGATAGACAGGACCGTCAACCGAGTAAGCCAGTGCCGCGCAAATTGCGGTGGCTCCTGACAAGGTCGTGGTGTATGCGACCTTTCGCCGCAAAGCCTGTTGCCTGATATGGTACGAATCAGAGATAGCCTGACGACCATCCGTTGTGTTGATGATCAGATTGATTGCATCATTCTTGATTTCATCAACAATGTGGGGCTGGCCCTGTTGCATCTTGTTGATGCGCTGACACTCAATGCCCGCTGCAGCGATCGCTTGCTGAGTGCCATCAGTAGCAATAAGTGTAAACCCTGCATCGATAAGGCTTTGTGCAACCTTGATCACGCCACTTTTGTCCTGATCGCGCACACTAATAAAAGCCATGCCCGACAGTGGCAACTCGGCAGATGCTCCAAGAGAGGCTTTGAAAAAAGCTTCACCAAAACTCTTGCCCGAGCCCATAACCTCACCAGTAGACTTCATCTCTGGCCCAAGCAACGTATCGACACCCGGGAACTTGGCAAACGGAAATACTGATTCTTTAACGCTGTAGTGCGCAGGTGTAGGTAAATTCAGCATGCCCTGATCTTTCAACGATTGACCAGCCATACACCGGGCGGCAACCTTGGCCAATGGCACGCCTGTGGCCTTGGAGACAAACGGCACTGTTCTGGAGGCCCGAGGATTCACCTCCAACACGTAAATGGTCTCGCCCTGAATGGCAAACTGAGTGTTCATCAAACCAACAACACCCAAACCACGGGCCATCTGTTCAACCTGCACCGATAGCTCAGCGCATTGTTCTTTACTTAAGCTAAAGGGCGGCAATGAACACGCTGAATCACCCGAATGAACACCGGCCTCTTCTATGTGCTCCATAATGCCACCGATGACGACGTCTTCACCGTCACAGATTGCGTCAACATCCACCTCAATGGCGTCGTTCAAAAAGCGATCAAGCAACACTGGTGAGTCGTTGGACACACTTACAGCTTCGGTCATGTAGCGCGAAAGCTCTGCCTGGCCGTGCACAATTTCCATCGCCCGACCACCCAGAACATAACTGGGACGAACCACCAGCGGGTAGCCAATCTCATCAGCCAGTCGCAATGCGTCTTCAGGGGTTCGAGCGGTGCGGTTAGGCGGCTGTCGCAAGCCCAGATCTTCAATCAGCTTCTGGAAACGTTCGCGATCTTCAGCCAGATCAATGGAGTCAGGTGAGGTGCCGATAATGGGCGCGCCAGCTGCAAGCAGATCACGAGCAAGCTTTAACGGTGTTTGTCCACCGTATTGCACAATAACCCCAATGGGTTTTTCAACATCAATAACCGCCAATACATCTTCGAGTGTCAGCGGTTCGAAATACAGGCGATCAGAGGTATCAAAGTCGGTGGACACCGTTTCAGGATTGCAATTGACCATGATGGTCTCATAGCCATCATCGCGTAACGACAGAGCAGCGTGCACACAACAGTAATCAAACTCGATACCTTGCCCGATCCGGTTAGGTCCACCACCCAGAATCATGATCTTGCGCTTGTCTGATGGGTCAGATTCGCAAAATTGTTCGTATGTGGAGTACATGTAAGCGGTGTTGCTGGCAAATTCTGCCGCACAGGAATCCACACGCTTAAAAACAGGCCTGACCCCAAGCTCATGTCGATGGGCTCGCAGCGCTTGCTCGGCTACACCCAGTACATCGGCAAGCCGCTTATCACTAAAACCATCACGCTTCAGTTGGCGCATACGCAACGTGTCAAGGGACCCAAGCGACGCACCTTTCAAGGCTAGCTCATCATCAATGATTTCTTTAATCTGTACCAGAAACCAGCGATCGATTGCTGTGGCGTTAAACACCTCATCAATGCTCTGCCCATGACGAAAGGCTTCCGCAACATACCAGAGGCGTCGCTCACGTGCCTGACGCATTTCGCTGTCAATGACCGCAAAACGCTGATCTTCAGGCAGATCGGCTGGCAACACTTCATCAAACCCTGACACATCGATCTCGAGTCCGCGTAAGGCTTTTTGCAAGGACTCTTTGAAGGTTCGACCAATAGCCATCACCTCACCCACCGACTTCATCTGCGTGGTTAGTCGATTATCAGCCGCCGGGAATTTTTCAAAGGTAAACCGCGGTACCTTGGTAACCACATAGTCGATGGAAGGCTCGAACGAGGCCGGTGTCAATCCACCTGTGATCTCGTTGCGAAGCTCATTTAATGTGTACCCAACCGCCAGTTTGGCAGCCACACGGGCAATGGGAAAACCCGTGGCTTTTGACGCTAGCGCCGATGAACGCGATACCCGCGGATTCATCTCGATGATGATCATCGCGCCGGTATCCGGATTAATGGCGAACTGTACGTTCGAGCCACCGGTGTCCACGCCAATCTTGCGCAATACAGCACAAGAAGCATCACGCATTATCTGATACTCCTTGTCGGTCAGTGTTTGCGCAGGCGCAACAGTGATGGAGTCACCCGTGTGAATGCCCATCGGATCCAGGTTCTCGATGGCACAGACGATGATGACGTTATCCGCATTATCTCGGACCACCTCCATCTCGTATTCTTTCCAGCCCAGAACGGATTCTTCCAGCAACACTTCCGTGGTGCGCGACAAATCAAGGCCACGCGTCACAATCGCTTCGAATTCTTCACGGTTGTAGGCAATACCGCCACCGCTTCCACCCATGGTGAACGACGGACGGATAATGCACGGAAAACCTATATCGGCCTGCCCTGTCCAAGCTTCGTCCATGGTGTGAGCAATCACCGCGCGAGGTGTCGCCAGACCAATGTCCGTCATAGCCATACGGAATTTGTCACGATCCTCGGCCATGTCGATCGCTTCAGGACGCGCACCAATCATCTCGACACCGTGTTCTTCCAACACACCTTCGCGTGCCAGATCTAGTGCACAGTTAAGCGCTGTCTGACCGCCCATGGTGGGCAGTAGCGCATCAGGCTTTTCCTTCTCAATGATGGTGCGCACCACCCGCCAGTCGATTGGCTCGATGTAGATAGCATCTGCCATGGCGGGATCGGTCATGATAGTGGCAGGGTTGGAATTCACCAGAATGACACGGTAGCCTTCTTCGCGAAGTGCCTTGCAGGCCTGAGCGCCGGAGTAATCGAACTCGCAGGCCTGGCCAATAACAATGGGCCCGGCCCCGATAATCAGAACGCTTTTGATGTCCGTTCGTTTTGGCATGATCTAGACCTGTACTAAGGTGGGAGTTGGCGATTAGCCGAAAATGGGGGGCACTGATGAAGCGGCTTTTCAGCCAGGAAGCTGATGCTTCTAGTCGTCCAGCATGTCCATGAACCGGTCGAACAATTCAACCACATCGTGGGGGCCAGGACTGGCTTCCGGGTGCCCTTGAAATCCCATGGCAGGAACATCCGTGCGGCGAATGCCCTGCAAAGAATTATCGAACAACGAAACGTGCGTAACCACCAGTGAGTTGTTCAGGGAATCAGCATCTACCGCGAAACCGTGGTTCTGGCTGCTGATCATCACCTGGCCAGATTCGTTGTCAAGTACCGGGTGGTTTGCGCCATGGTGTCCGAATTTCATTTTCACTGTTTTAGCACCGGATGCAAGCGCCAGCAATTGATGACCAAGACAGATACCGAATGTGGGCAGTGAATCTTCGAGCAGTTGTGAGATGGTAGTGACAGCGTAATCACATGGTTCAGGATCGCCCGGACCGTTGGACAAAAACAGACCATCGGGTTCCAGTGCGCGTATCTGATCGCTAGTGTAGGTAGCAGGCACTACCGTGACTTTACAACCCCGATCGACAAACAGCCTCAATATGTTGTGTTTGACGCCAAAATCCATCGCCACAATATGGGGGCCTGCTGCATCTGTAATGTCGGTAGAGACCGGCTCGCCGCCAACACGTGACTCACTGTCCTTTAATTGCCACGTGCGCTTGTTCCACTCGTAGGGTTCAGTACAGCTGACCACTTTGGCAAGATCCATCCCGGCAAGACCCGGAAATGATTTTGCAGCCCCTAGCGCCGCTTCCTTATCGATACCGCTACCCGCCATGATGCAGCCGTTTTGTGCGCCCTTATCTCGTAGATGCCGGGTCAATGCCCGGGTATCCACATCCGCAATAGCCACTACCTTATGGTCGATCAAGAATTGATCCAGGCTCTGTTCTGCACGGAAGTTACTGTGCAGACGTGGCAGGTCGCGAATAATGAGACCTGTGCAGTACACCGATCCGGACTCCATATCTTCAGAGTTGGCGCCAGTACTGCCAATGTGCGGATAGGTGAGCGTGACCATCTGCTGCGCATAGGAAGGATCAGTGAGAATTTCTTGATAGCCGGTCATGGCGGTGTTGAACACCACCTCGCCCACTGACATGCCATCGATACCGATAGCGCGTCCTTCAAAAACGGTACCGTCGGCGAGCACAAGAATGGCAGGACGCAAGGATTGGGAGGACACGGGCTAAGCTTCCTTTTAAAAGGCGCACATAAAAACGGAGAAAGCCGCCGCACAAGCCGTATTTCCCCGTCAACAAATTTCTCAAATGGTACGCCTGCTCAACCCGTTTTGTCCACCCCAATGTACCGAAGAGTCAGCAAACACCTGTGCCATATTCTGCACACCCATGGCATAAGCGGGTCAAGGCCAAATCCTGTCCTCAGCAAGCGACGTAATGAGTCAATCCTTCGCTGTCCATCCGCTCAACTCTGCCTTGCTTCTGAAGATAATGCAGATGAGCCAGGCTTTCTCCCAAGGCAAATGATGTTTGCTGGGGATCCAGCTTGCGCCTGAACAAAACAGCAAACAGATCGTGAGCACTGCGCGGCTCATGGCAGGCCGACACAATTTGCTCCAGGCGCATATCGTGATGCTCAACTAGCGCCTGGAGCCGACCGTGAAGACCACGAAACGGCAAACCGTGCGAAGGCAGGACCAGCGTATCCTCAGGTAGACTTCGCAGGCGCTCGAGCGTATCGAGAAAACTCTTTAACGGGTTGGTGTCCATGAGCCGCGGCATCACGCTGACGTTGGGCGATATGCTTGGAAGCACCTGATCTGCCGCAATCAACACATGATCAGATTCTCGGTATAGCATGATCATGTCTGGAGCGTGCCCACGTCCTATAAGAACGGTGTAGTCGTGCCCTGCCAATGTCAGCTGTTGCCCATCTTGCAGGTAGGTCCATCGCGAGCTTGGAGGTGGCCTACCCGCCACCATTTTATACGTGTTGCCATTACGCCTCACGAGCGCCAACGCCTCCTCAGGAATACCGTTTTGCGCATACCACTTCTCGTACAACGCTGAGTAGCTTGCGCCATCAGCATCGCTGAGCAGCAGTGCAATATCCACTTCGATTTCACTGCCTAAAAACTGGCCACAACCGCCCTCGTTTTCCATCCACCCAGCCAGACCCATGTGATCCGGGTGAAAATGTGTAATCAGTGTCTGCTGCGGCCAGTGCCCACGTTCGGCAAATATCGATGTCCAGTGCTTGCGCGTGGCAGGGTTGTCGACCCCGGTGTCAATGAGAACTTGATTGTCAGGCTCACCGAGTAACCAGCAATTCACGTGATCCAGAGCGAAAGGCAATGGCATGTAAAGCCACTGTATTCCTTCACAAACAGCACGAATGTCGCCCGGTGCAGGCGGTGTCTCAAATTCAAATTTCATGGTCGCAAATTCTACACGTTATACTAACCGTGAGCAGACACACTCCCCGAGAGTTGTTTTGGGCTCTATGACATCATCATGGAAGAAAGTAATGTACTTCTTACAGACTTACCCTCGTCTTTGCCACTGTGTGCTGGCATGTGCCTGTGCCTGTAAATTCCCAATACCCCAAGGCGTGTTTAAGTAGCCCCATGCAGCAGTCTCATACACCTCGAGCACATGCGTGCTTCAGACTGGACATCCAATGGCCTCTCAGCGTGAGCGATTCGCCTGAGTCATCGCAAGCCGAACTATTCGAACTCTGGCATAGCTTGAGTTATCGCATAGTGAGAAAACCTGCCGACCTGCTCACCCACACGCGCAGAATCAGACTGTGCGTACAGCCTACATTACAGGATCGTCTTGCCGGTGCATTGATGGACCTGGACTACGTACTGGGGGGGCGCGGCTCCGCACTGCGAGTACGCCTGCAGACTGAAGCACTTGCGGCCATTGGCGATATCACCCAACCTCTGCATAGCTCAACAAGCAAAGGGCGCGTTCTACCCAGCATGACGCAACTGCTGCAATACGACGCAACCTCGAGTCAAATCGGCACCGCATGAACGCTGTAACCAAAGACGCTAAGCAATTCCCGCTAAAACTGACGCTTACCGCGATGAACGAGCGAACGCGGGCTGCTATCGAATACTACGTTGAACGTAGCAAGAACCAGTACTTTGCCATTGCGCAAAGCGCTGATACTCCAGACGTCATCATCATTGACCATGATTATCCGGGCACAGCGGACCGGCTCGCCTCACTGTCGTGGCAATCCGACATACCTATCGTGGTGATGGCCGTTGGCGACACTAAGGTTAACGGCGCCATCATGGTCCGCAAACCACTGGATAGTGCAAGCCTCGTGATGGCAGCGCAAAAAGCTCTCGCACAGCTGAATCAAAAGAAAGAACTGCCCGCCCAAACGCCAGGCAATGAGCCCGAGCAAGGCAATCTCGTCGATGCGCTTCGGGCGGATGTAGGCGGTAAGCAAACACTGCCAAAATTGACGCGCAAACCAGCGCGCAGCGCTCACGCATCCAGATCCAGCACCCCCACCTACTTTCGCACGAGTGATGCGGCCCTTCCGGGTGCATCCAGCTTGTCCACATCAAGAAAAATTCAACGCTACAGCGCTAAAATCGAATTGTTGTGTGGCCCTTCCAGGACACTGGAAGATCTGAGCGACCCACAAAACTCTGAGCACCGCTTCGATCCAGCTCGGAGCTTGAGCAACCGTGTAGCGGGCGTTGCCTTTGATACTGCATCCACCGTTAAGGCGGTTCAATTCGAGCTTCCGGATGCCAATATTTTCGTGCTACCAACGCTCGATAAAGTCTATTGCTCTTTATCGCTGGAGTACAAGCGCCATGTGAAAAGCCTGTTTCGCGACTGGGATGAAAGCGAAATAGCCGTACATAGCTTTGACAACGCTACCGTTAATCAGGTGGTAGACAGAGTCAATCGTTCGGAACGATTCAGCTTCGGTCTGGAGTCATTCTGCTGGCTAAGCGCATTGTTCAGTACACAAGGCAGGCTACCTGTCGGCTTTGACATCAATACTGAATGCCGGCTCATTCACTGGCCAAATATTACCCGGCTAGAGCTTATCCCTGATTGCCTGGAGATTGCTGCCGCTTGGTCGGACAAAACAGCAACCGTGCGGCAAATAGTGGATGCTGTGCGCTGTGAGCCGCGCCATGTGGTGTCATTTTTTAACGCGGCCAATACCATCAAACTCATGGACTTGAAACAATGAACTCACGCGTTGCTGCCCCGCAAGTACGCAAGGTTCTGGTAGCAGGCTCGGTGGGTGTTGGCAAAACCACTGCTGTTAAAAGTGCTAGCGATGAACCCATCCTGACAACCGAAGCGCAGCCCACGGACGTCACTCGCCTACAAAAAGACAGCACCACCATTGCGATGGATTTCAGCGTGATCTGGCTTGATGATCACGTCAAAGTCCACCTGTATGGAACACCGGGACAAGAGCGCTTTGACTTCATGTGGGGAGTCCTTTCGCAAGGTGCGGAAGGTGTGATTTTGCTGGCTGATGATACGAGCAGCACAGTGTTCGAAGAGATGCAGGTGTACCTTGATGCGTTCGAATCCATGATCCATAAACGGCAATTGGTTCTGGGCGTCACACGACTCAGACATCAGGGTGACAGAGCACTGCAACCCTATCGTGACTACTTTTCAAACCGGCAGATGAATGTCCCCGTGTTAGAGGCAGACCCGCGCTCTCGACACGACATCATCGTGCTGATCCGTGCCTCATTGGCGACCGCCCACCTTGCGCACCCTTCATGAGGCACAATCCATGAGCTTGGCTCCCCCCCCATCAGAATTTGAGCGTGAGATGTTTGTCAGTGTCACGCCAGCAGGTTGTTACTACACCATTGAAGGCCACGACCCCACGGTCGCCCGTCAGGTGCTAACACGACTCCTGTGCGCAGCCACGACCCCTCCCCTGTCACTCTATGAAGGCACGGGCAGAGAAGAGGTTATGGAATTAGTAAAGTCAGGACTGGTGGAGCTGGCTAACGAGCCCTCCACCCTGCCAAAAGGCAACTTCAGCACGTTGCTTCCCAATCTTCTGCCCGCACTTTCAGAGCGAGGGCGCGTGGTTCTGACAGAATCCGGCCAAGGCCTTTACATCGACTATGCAGGCTTTGAACAGCATGAGGCAGAGGAGCTAGCTGTGCTGGCAGCTGATCTGCGCGCTATGGCGGAGAAACGCCAGCAATTACTTGAAAATCAACTCAACGTGCGTAGTCAGGCCTTCGGTATTGTCGACCCTGCTGGCAACAGCGAAATCGGATTCTGGCCTCTTTATATCGCAAACGATGTGTTCACGCTTATTGTGTTGGGCATACCCAAATTCAATTCAAAAGAGTTCTGCACCCTGATCTGGGCGTTGACTGAACGATATGGCGTTGTAGAAGACTAGCGATGCGTTACAGAGTTTTAACTCGGTGCTAAACATCTGCCAGATCACCCTTGTTCTCCAGCCATCGTTTGCGATCGCCTGCGCGCTTTTTAGCCAGCATCATATCCATCATTGAATTTGTATCGTCGCCGTCGGCAATCGTCAGGCGCACTAGCCGGCGCGTATCAGGCGCTACTGAGGTTTCACGAAGCTGTAAGGGATTCATCTCGCCCAAGCCTTTGAAACGCGTTACCGACACCTTGCCTTTCAGCTTATCAGCATCAATACGCGCCATGATGGCCTGACGCTCTGAATCATCTACTGCATAGAAAACCTGCTTGCCCACATCTACGCGATACAAAGGCGGCATGGCAATGTACACATGCCCTTCTTGCACCAACGTTTTAAAGTGCCGCACGAATAGCGCACACAGCAAGGTTGCGATATGTGCCCCATCCGAATCGGCGTCAGCCAAGATACACACCTTGCCGTAGCGCAGCTTCGACAGGTCAGTCGAACCAGGCTCCATACCAATGGCGACCGATATATCGTGTACCTCAGACGAGCCCAATATCTGATCTCGCTCAGCTTCCCATGTATTCAGGATTTTACCGCGTAACGGCATGATCGCCTGAAAGGTTCGGTCTCGAGCCTGCTTGGCAGAGCCGCCCGCCGAATCCCCTTCCACCAGAAAAAGTTCGGTCAGGTTCAGGTCTGTGGAGCTGCAATCAGCCAGCTTGCCGGGTAACGCAGGCCCGGAAGTGAGTTTTTTACGCACCACCTTCTTGCCATTTCGAGCGCGCGCCTGCGCGCTTGAAATAGCCAAGTGAGCAATCTGATCACCGCTTTCAGGATGCTGGTTAAGCCATTGAGCAGTGTGGTCCTTAACCACGCCCGCAATAAAAGGCACGCATTCCCGCGACGACAAACGCTCTTTGGTCTGCCCTGAAAACTGAGGGTCTTCCAGCTTCACGGACAACACGTAATTCACCTTGTCCCAGACGTCTTCAGGCGCAATTTTTACACCTCGAGGCAACAGGTTTCGAAAGTCTGCAAAATCACGCACGGCATCTGTTAAACCGGTGCGTAGACCGTTCACATGAGTACCACCCTGAGCGGTGGGCACCAGATTGACATAACTTTCAGTCACACCCTCGCCCCCTTCAGGCAACCAGACAACCGCCCAGTCAGCTAATTCTGTAGCAGAGCTCATACTAGCTGATAAAGGCTTTTCCGGAATACGCTCGAAGCCGTCAACCGCTGCATTCAGATAGTCGACCAGCCCGTCTTCATAGAACCACTCATCCTTATCGCCAGTGGCCTCATCCAGCAGGCGCACACGCAAACGCGGGCAAAGCACCGCTTTAGCACGCAGCAAATGCCGCAAGCGCGTTAGCGAAATTTTCTCCGAATCGAAGTACTTCTTGTCCGGCCAGAAGCGAATGCTGGTGCCCGTATTACGCTGCCCCACGGTCCCGGTAGCTTTCAGCGGGTCGGCCACATTGCCACTCTTGAACGTGGCTAGATATTCCTTGCCGTTCCTGCGAATCGTCACTTCCAGTTTCTTGGACAGCGCATTAACCACGGACACGCCCACTCCGTGCAGGCCACCAGAAAACCGGTAATTATCGTTGGAAAATTTACCACCTGCATGTAGCGTGGTCAGAATAACCTCAACTCCGGGCTTCTTCAGCTTGGGGTGTTTATCCACCGGCATGCCTCGACCATCATCAATAACTTCCAGCGACCCGTCCTTGAACAGGGTTACTTTGATGTCAGAAGCATGACCTGCCAGAGCCTCATCGACACTGTTATCGATAACCTCCTGAGCCAGATGATTCGGGCGCTGGGTGTCTGTGTACATGCCCGGTCGCTTGCGGACCGGATCAAGGCCACTGAGAACCTCGATGGATGAGGCGTTGTATTCATTACTCACGATAGGGACTGTCGATAGCGGGTGGCGCGGTGGATTGTAGCTTATCGGCATAGGCGCTGCCGCACTGGAAGATTCAGTTGCCTCTTGAATAACGTGGCTCTAAGCGACACAATTGTCGCTTCTTATAAATAATACTTACGAGTAACCCATGACCGATTCTCCGTTCATTGTTCATCTGGACGAACAAAATTTCATGCAGGTTGTGGTCGAAGGCTCAGACACCACACCAGTTCTGGTTGATTTCTGGGCTGATTGGTGTGCGCCTTGTAAGAACCTTATGCCCATTCTTGAGAAACTGGCGGTGGAATACAACGGTGCATTTATTCTGGCCAAGCTCGATACTGAAGCTAACCCCAATGTTGCTCAGCAATTGGGCATTCGTAGTCTGCCAACGGTCAAGCTATTCAAGGATCGGGCACTGGTTAATGAATTTATGGGCGCGCTGCCTGAGGCTGAAGTGCGCGCATTCCTCGACGCCAATGTCGGGCCGGCACTTACGGATGAGCCCGTTGAGGAAGAGGAGCCAGCAGGCGACAATCCTGTCAGCAGTGCCATGGCACTGTTCGAACAAGGGGATGCTGAAGGCGCAAAAGCCATTCTTCAGGCCGCTCAGGCTGAAGACCCTGAAAACGTCGAGACTCTCCTGGCTCTGGGCCAGGTTTGTGTCAGCACAGGTGACATAGAAACTGCTGAGAGTTGCTTGAAAGCCTTACCTGAAGACGACCGCAAAGGTGCTAAGGCGCTGCGTTTGTCCGGCATCCTTGAAATTGCCAAAGACAGCGACACAACAGTGTCACCGGCAGCATTGCAAGCTGCGCTGGAGAAAGACCCGGCAAGCTCTGAAGCTCGCTATAACGTCGCCATTGCCCAATCACTGGGAGGTGATATTCAGGGCGCCATGGATAACTTGCTTAAACTTGTTCAGACAGACCCCGAATACAAGGAAGGTGCCCCACGCGCCAAGCTGCTAGCGCTGTTCAACGTCCTTGGCGACGATCCTCTCGTCGGGCAATATCGACGTAAATTATTTGCCCTGCTTCACTAAGACTTCTTGAGTCTTGGGCTGCGCTCCTCTGACGACACCCGTTACAGGGGCGCACCAGCCGTCAAATTACGACCCACTCGGCACTTTTAATACTGCCATCGCGTTACAGGGTCGAGTATTATTCCTCGCAGCACGCATTGCAGACGGAACGTTAGCAATGATGAGAGTGGCAAGCACATAACAATGTCACGTCTCATCAGTGCCCACACCATCAAAGAGGAAAATACAATGAAAGCAAGTCTCGTCATTACCGCAGCCGCACTGACATTAGGCTGCGCCAGCGTTATGGCTCAAGACGCCGATCGTACCGGCTGGCCTGAGAGCTATACTGTTGGCACCGCATCGCAAGGCGGTACCTACTTCGCATACGGTTCAGGCTGGGCCAACCTGGTTGCCACGGAACTCGGATTATCAGGTGGTGCTGAAGTCACAGGCGGCCCCATGCAGAACATGGCACTGGTGCACACGGGTGATGCCTCATTCGGCATGACGACATTAGGACCTGCTGCAGAATCTCTGGCAGGCACCAACCCTATCGCACCCGGTCTGGAAATGACCAACGCCTGTGCCATGTTCCCCATGTACCAGACGCCCTTCTCGGTCACGGCACTGAGCTCTTCAGGCATCACAAGCGTTGCGGAGATCCCTGCTGGCGCCAAGATCGGTTTTGGACCAGCCGGCTCTACATCAGACACCTACTTTCCGCGCATGATGGAAACACTGGGCGTTGATTTTGAACGTCGCAACGGTGGCTGGACAGACCTTGGCAGCCAGCTACAGGATGGCCTGCTTGACGTCATCGCTTTTGCCGCCGGTGTACCTGTTCCTGCGGTGAGCCAGCTGGAAGTACAAACTGATGTAAACATCATCGAATTCACTGAAGAAGAGCAGGCAAAAATCCAGGAAGCATTCCCGGTTGCCAGTTTCGAGATTGACGCCAGCACGTACACTACGCTAACCGAAAATGCTCGTTCTGTATCCATGTGGAATTTCTCCATTGCCAATTGCGATTTGCCAGATAGCTTCGTTGAAGCTGTTGTCGACATCGTCATGTCTGACAATGAGCGAATGATGGGCATTCATAAAGCGGCAGCTTCTACGATTCCAGAGAACTGGGACAAGAACAACGTCCTCATGTGGCACCCCGGCGCTGCAAAGTGGTTTCGTGAAAACGCCAATGCTGATATTGCTGACGAGATGGTATTCAGCAAGTAGTTAGTCTTCCGGGTGCTTATGTAAAGGCACAAGCGCCCGGAATCAGAAAATGACACAAGAGCGCTTGCATATGACAGATCAAACTGTTGACCACAAAAACACAGAGATCCTCGCTGAAGGCGCTGACGACGAGCCTATTGAAGTAAATCGGCGTTTATTCACCGATTGGCGCGTTATATTGATGGCAACACTTGCAGCGCTCTATGCAGCGTTTCATATGGCAGCACTCAATGGTCTGTCGCTTTCCAGCATGACCGGGATAGAACTCTCATTTCTGCCAAGCTTTCCTCTGGAGACCTGGAATTTTCGCATAGCGCACGTTGCGGGTGCCTTATTCCTCGGGTTCCTCTTGTTCGGCTCTCGCCTGACGTTTGCTGACCCTTCTGCAAAACCCAACAGCACAATAACTGCTTGCGCCTGGGTGCTACTCCTTGTTGCATTCGTTGCGTGCGGTGCTGCCATAAGCTTTGGCATGCGCATCGCTGACGGTGCCATGTGGAATGGCATAGCGCCTGAATACCGCACACCAGAAATTTACTGGTTTGGCATACCGTTACTGGTAGCAACCTTTGGCGGCATTATTCTTGGCTGGCTAGACCGTACACCTCGCCATCGCTTCTCATTGCCTGATCTCGTCCTGGGTGTATGCGCTCTGGCAGTTGCCATCTACCTCATTACCATTTACGGCACGCTGATGAGAAATTCCACCGGTACCCCATTTGCACCCATCGGTATATCACTAGCGGCAGTGGCAGGTACTGCACTTATCATGGAGCTCACCCGTCGCGTTACAGGCCTGGCACTGATCGTCATCGCCGGTATCTTCCTCATTTACGTGTTTGTCGGACACCTGGCGCCAGGCTTCCTGAATTCACCCCGCATCGACTGGGCGCGATTCTTTTCGCAGGTGTACACCGACGCCGGAATCCTCGGGCCCACCACCGCAGTTTCATCGACGTACATTATTCTGTTCATCATTTTCGCAGCCTTCCTGCAAGCCTCCAAAGTTGGCGAGTACTTCATCAACTTTGCATTCGCCGCCGCTGGGCGCACACGGGGTGGTCCTGCAAAAGTATCTATCTTTGCCTCAGGCCTTATGGGCATGATAAACGGCACATCCGCTGGCAACGTTGTGGCCACCGGATCGCTGACCATCCCACTGATGAAGAAGGTTGGCTATCACCGCAAAACAGCGGGTGCTGTTGAAGCGGCTGCATCCACTGGCGGTCAAATCATGCCACCGATCATGGGTGCTGGCGCATTCATCATGGCCGAGATCACCGGTATCCCCTACACCGATATTGCTGTAGCGGCGATTCTGCCAGCCGTGTTGTATTTTGTATCCGTGTATTTCATGGTGGATTTTGAAGCCGCCAAACTAGGCATGCGCGGCATGCGTGAAGACGAGCTACCCAAGCTTGGTCGGATGTTGCGTCAGGTTTATCTATTCCTGCCGATTATCATTCTGATCTACGCCTTGTTCGCTGGCTATTCCGTTATTCGCGCAGGCACCCTAGCCACCATCGCCGCTGCCGCAGTCTCCTGGCTCACACCACATCGGATGGGATTACGTTCTATCGCTAGAGCGTTCGAAATGGCTGGAGTCATGTCCATCCAGATCATTGCAGTTTGCGCATGCGCCGGAATCATCGTGGGCGTTATCTCCCTGACAGGCGTCGGTGCTCGCTTCTCCTCAGTGCTGCTTGGCATCGCAGACACTTCACAACTGCTGGCTCTGTTTTTTGCCATGTGCATAGCCATACTGTTAGGCATGGGTATGCCCACCACTGCCGCCTACGCCGTAGCCGCCTCCGTGGTAGCACCCGGCCTTGTGCAACTGGGTATCCCTCAGCTAACCGCACATTTCTTCGTCTTCTACTTCGCCGTACTCTCTGCCATCACCCCGCCCGTGGCGTTAGCAAGTTATGCCGCAGCCGGTATAAGTGGGGCGAATCCCATGGAGACCTCTGTGGCCTCGTTCAAGATTGGCATAGCAGCGTTTATCGTACCGTTCATGTTCTTCTACAACGGCGCACTTCTAATGGACGGCCCATGGCTGACTGTTCTGCAAGCTGCCGTCACCGCTATCGTCGGCGTCTTCCTCTTATCCTCAGGTGTGCAAGGCTGGTTTGCAGGACAGCGCGCTGCATGGATTGTGCGGCTGATGCTCCTCGCCGCGGCCTTGTTTATGATTCAAGGTGGGTTGTTATCAGATGCTATCGGTATTGCACTAGCCGCTGGAGCATTCGCCATTCAGAAATTCATCAAGCCCGACCCCGATGCACCTATTCCTGTTCGTGGGACTGATTAACAATCGTCATGCCAGAATTTATGATGATTATGAAAAGCCTCGGCGAAGGGGGCACGTCTGCAGATTGGGAACAGTACATTGAACTGCTTTCCCAATCAGGCAAGTTCCGCGGTGGCAGTGCATTGGGTAACGGAGTCTGTGTCAATGCAGATGACACTACCCGCGAATGTACTGCCTCAGGCTTTATGAAATTTGAAGCAGCATCCATTGATGAGGTGCTTGCGCTTGTTGCGCAGAACCCGGTAGTGAAATCAGGCGGTGAAGTTGAAGTACTTGAACTTTTAGAAACATAACTTGGGCTTGGGCTTGGGAGCTATTGGATCATGGATTCTCATTGGTTAAACGAAGCAGTCTTGAACAACGCAGCCTTATGCGATGCAGTCGCAGCGTCGCACGGAATATCGACAAACTGGAACGAATCGGTTTGGTTTAGCGAGCACCCCACACCACCCCGCTACCCCAATATTATTACGATCAAACGCGGCTCTCTAGTCGACGAGCAGATTAATGTCGTCCGCCCTCAACTCCCATTGAGCTGGGCAATCAAAGATAGCTTTAGTGAACTTGAATTGAAGGACGACGGTTTTGCCATAGCCTTCGATGCGCATTGGTATTGCCGCATGCCAAACCAGAAAACGAGCGAGAAAACTACCTCAGACCTTCATCTTGAAACAGTAAAAACTCAGTCTGAACTTGATCAATGGGTTTCCGCTTGGGGTGAAGAAGATGGGATATTTAATCTCTCGTTAATTGAAAACGATGCTATTGAACTAGTTTATATCAGACGCGAAGGCACTATTGTGGCAGGCATGGCGACAAACCAAAGCAGTGATTCAATAGGTATTTCCAATGCGTTTGGACAACAGAACGATATGCTGCTCTGCGCTGATCTAGTAGCTGAAAAGCACCTTCAGCATGGAATTGTAGGGTATGGCGACGAGGCAGAGGTTGCCGCCTTATCGGAAGTGGGTTTCAAAGAAATTGGAGATTTGCGAATCTGGGTGCGGAAGCGAATGTGAGCGTTTGAGCATATTTATTGGCTAATCAGCAATGCTGCTTTGTCGTGATATACCGCAATACCGTCGCAGAAGCTCAGAAAGCTGCAGTCACGTTCGATAAGCATCTCCACCTTAAGGCGATACACGTCAAAAGCCATGCAGCCGATTTCTATACTGAAATTTCACCACGATGCCTTCCCAAACTAATGGAACGACGATCTGATTTCATAGACCTCCACGCAATAAGCACCAGGAAGCTCGGCACAATAATCACCAGAACGCTCGCCAATACCCGATGATCCGCTCTTGGAAGCATCAGCATCTGCCCGACCACAAACACTTACCGAAGGTGTACCACACTCTCCACGTGTGGAGTGCCTCGAAGTAAACGATGTCCGGGCATCAGACTTAGCGAAGCTCGTGCGACAGGTGCAATCTGTAGTGCCTGTAGTGCCTGAATATTCTGTATTGCGAATATCACGCCCTTCAGGATCCAGTACGCGGAAACGATATCGTGTGGGCGACAGCAATCGAATGTTGTTGAAAGACGCTCTATTATCACGCAACTCTTTTTCGAAGTTGAACATCAAATTGTTGTTGGTATGCTGCTGTTGTGAAAACTGCTCATTCACTCGTGGCTCGACGTCATTAACTCGCTGAATGGAGTAGCCGCCTTCATGAAGTTTTGTATGACATTTTTGACAAACCGAGACGCCATTGTCCACGCTGGTTGATCCGCCATCGGCCCGATGAATAATGTGATGTACTTGCAGGTTTTTCGTTTGTGTACAGCCGTTGAATTGGCAGTGTTGATCACGGTTTTTAATAGCCCGCGCCATGGCAGGTGGCCATAGTCTTGATTTACGACCTATATCTATTGGCTCACCATTTTTGATATCGTTGTTCGTTACGCTGCAATCACAGGCTATGCGTCTTGCAGTCTCGCAGCCGATAGGGCCTGCGCCTTTTACGGTTGGCCGTTTTGCCGGCGTAAGCTCTGCGTTTGATGGCTGATGGTTTTTTGGATCTGACAGTTCGGCGGCATCCACTGAGACAATCACCTGATACCGATCGGAAGTGGCAATGTCTCTTCCCGAGGCTTGCAGACTCGACTCTGCCATAAGAACAGCGGCATCAGCACGACGCTGCGTAATGCTGCTTTCAGTATCAGAAGCTTCAGTCTGAAGTTGATTCAAGAAATGTTCAATGCTGTTAAGAAACCCTTGTGCAATTTCTGGTGGCAAGGTTATCCGAATGCTTGTGCACCCGACACTGGTTTCATTCCAGGTCAGCGAGCGTGATTCGTGTTGTTTGAGTGCACGCTCGTTTTCGTTATCTCCATGGCTATCATCCTTCCATTTATATTCTTTGCACAACCTTGTTATCTCGCTAACTGAGGCATCAAGGGCGGCATGACAGAGTATTTTTTCATTGTCAGCGTTGGCAACATCGACAATAACGCGGATCTTTGACCAAGTGATTTTACCCACTCGGAATAGTGCCGTGGTGACGGGAAGTTGCCGCAGTAGCCGCCCAACGCGCAGGTATTCCCAACTCATCGACTTACAGATACCCATTTCAAGGTTCATCCATGCCGCACAGTGATTTGCACCAGCGGATTCCCAGCCTTTCATTTCATCGAACCGCACCAGCAGCTCAAGCAAGTCAGCATGGTTTGAGGTCATGTCTTTAGAAAGTGTTTTCAGGCGCTTACGAATTGCACCCTCATTGTCAGGCATTGCCTTAACGTTGACTGGAACATAAGCGCCTTTGATGCACGCCATAGCCAAGCGCACGCTCTGACCAAATTGTTGGCGCTCTGAAGCATCAAATGAACTCATGCCGAGCGGTGTGCAACCAGAAGATTTACTGGTATCAGATGTTGTAGTATCGTCCATGAAATAGCTCCTTTCCTGCGTTCGAGCATAAAATTTAACAGATCGCGCATCTATTCCTTGACTCAATTTTATACAATTTTAACTAGCATTATATACAGTATATTTATGTCAACTTTGAACACCAACAAGAAATATGCAACGAGAAATAGGAAACAAGAAATGTTACTACTCAGGGCAGAATGCAGAACTCAGCCAGTGCACGGATCGAATGCGTTGGCATCAAAAGCGTCGCATAGCACGTCATAAATGTTGCGTTTCTGTTTTCGTGCCGTAGAAATGTAACTTCGGATTCGACAGAAGTGTTGCGCTCCAGTTAGTGAACGAAAACAACCAGATATTTTTTGTATAGTCTTTGCCATACGAATATCACGCTCCCCCTGATTGTTGTCAAAGGGCACGCTCAGATCGTGGATGAATGCGATGGTTTCATGTTTGTGTTCCACCAGACGGTCATGCAAATTTTTAACCTTGTGCTGGGCTTTTCTACCTCGCTTGAGCTCTTTAGGCCGTGCCAGTACTGGTAGTTCGTTGCGCCCTTCGCGCAGGATTCTGCTATAACGCGAATCGTAATAGCGTACACGCTCTTCACTGAGTGCCCCCTTTCCTTGCTCTAAGGCGAGGGCTATCTCGGCTTTTGCCTCAAGCAAGCAGCTGATCATTTTCTGAGCCCACTGCTGCTGGTGCTCTTCGTAGGCATGAATCAATTCGCGCAGCTGATGGGCATTGCACGCAACATGATAGAGATCAAACTGGTAATAACTAGGGTAATGATCATGCACGGCATAGCCTTCAAACCCTTCGAGTATGCCAATGTCTTTCATTGCCGGCGTTCCGCGTCGGGGGTGTATGAAGTAGCTAGTGATCGAATCGGTTGAGGCAACATGAAACCAGTGCAGTGACTCAACAACCCGCATGCCCGTCTCATCAAAATGGACCACCTCGTTACCGCTCACACTCTCCTTGGCGCTGCCGGCAAACTGCTCCAGGTGCTGATGTGCACGTCTGAGAATATTATTCAACGTGCCCTGACTCAGATGCAATCCATGAACATCCTGAAAATACTCTTGCAAGCGCAGGTAGGGTAGAAGCTGATACTGATTGAGATACGTGGCGACAGCCTGAATCCGGTTACCGTACTGCACCGGTTGACTGACTTGTGCTGGAAAACTTGCCTTGTTGCGATTCTCGCAGCACGGACACGTCTTGATTTGTGCACGGTGCTCGCAGACCTGTATTTTGGCAGGCGGTGGAATATCAAACACTTGGCGCTTCTCAACATTGCACACCGGCGTTGAGCTCAGATCCAACCCACACTTCGCGCACTGCTCAATGCTATGTTCGATAACCTGATCGGGCTCATCCACCTGTTCCAGTGTTTGCCCCTTGTGACCGGGCTGGCCGCCTGATGGTTTTCCACTCTTCTTTCGAGTGTTTTTTGGTTTGGGTTTTCCATAGCCATCGCTTGATGGCGGTTTGCTACTATTGCGGCTATTCTTCGAACGTTGACTTTCAAGCTCTTTTATCCGCTCTGTCAGTTGTGCATTATGATCGAATAGCTGCAGTATTAAAGCGTCTTTCTGCTCTGAGCTTAGATCCGATGGATTGATGGGTGGGCGCATTCAATGTAGATAGCTTACTACTGGCTGTTTTGCACGAAATCGGTGGAATTGGCCTGAGTAGTAACCAAGAAATAAGAAATAAGAAATAAGAAATCCACAACTTTCAACAAACAGAACCTTGATAAATGCAATCCAATCGTCTGGATACAAATATGCTCGAAGATGTAGCAACAGACATCAAGCAACGAACACAAGCAAGCAACGACAAAAACCTGATTATTGGCATCTCTGGAGTAGATGGCTCTGGTAAGTCCACGTTCGCCACCCAACTAACACAGGCGCTTGCCTCGGAAAATGTTGTCGCAACACAGATCGATCTGGATGATTTTCTGCAACCCAAAGAAATTCGCCATTGCCGAGAAGACCAGGTGACTGGCTACTTCGAAGATAACTTTGATTACAGCAGCCTTGTCAATCGGGTACTGTTGCCAGCCAGAGAAGAAACCAGCTTCAAGGCAACCCTCCCGACCCTTGAACTTGAAACGGATCAGGTTCTTGAAAGGGACTTCAAGTTTATTGGTCCGGGCGTACTAATCATTGAGGGAGTGTTCTTGTTTCGAAAAGAACTTAGGGAGCATTTTGATCTAAAGATTTGGCTCGATATCAGCTTTGAAGATGCAATGAATCGCGTACTTCAAAGACAGCGGGACCAGCGATATGGGGATATCAATGCCATACGCGCACGCTACGAGGAGAGATTTTTCCCCACACAGCGATTCCACATAAAACGTGATGATCCTGCTAGTACTGCCGACTTGATAATTTCCGTGCCGTAGAAGTCGGTGACTGTCCACGTGTGGAGTCACCGGCAAGTGTCATGCTCTAAACTGCAGCCAACTGACGCTGCAGTAACGTGCACACAGAGAACTCAAAGCACCCAAAGCAAATACTCACGCACTAGGCAGTCACGCACTAAGCCTTGGCAGTTCCACAATTCCAGCAAGCCCCAAACTCACGACCAACCTCCTCGTTGCACTTAGCACACTGCCAATCCCAGGCAGGTCTTTGCTGACTGGCTTCAAAGTCATCGATGATTTCTCGAGCACGGTCAGTGTGCTGTTCTTCATATAGCCATACGCCAATGATGTCCCCCGGCGGTAGCTCGCCGATAGCGCCACTGAGGTAGGAACCGGTGATATGCGATTGCAGACCACCGCTTTGTAATTCATCAACCACCAGCTGCGCCTCAACCATGTTAGCGGCACGATAAATCAGCGGCACCGCTTATGCCACTTCCATGGAAGGCAACTCGTAGGGCATTGGGCGTGGTGCAAGCGTATGTTCTGCTAGTAAGAATGGCTCATCGGTCGCTGTAACTTTAGTCACCGCAAGCACCAGTATCTCACCCTCTGATGTAGGCATGGCGTCCACCACAATGCCAGCGTTCTGGTCAGTGCCTGACACTAACGCAGCCCCTGGTGTCACATGCTCGTACCCACTAAAAGGCTGATCGGATATAGCCAATGAAAACACGCGCATGTGGCGTTTCAACTTTCCCAGATATTGCATGCGAGCAACAATCTCTTGCCCCGGGTAACACCCTTTGGTGAAGCTCAGGCCGTTGATAAGCTGCAGGTTAATCATTTGTGGCACAAAAGACTCTACCACTCCCTCTTTAATACTGGGGACACCAGCCGAGACATCTGCCAGTCGCCAGGCGTTCGCTGAGCGTTTTTCCGCATCATCGCAGGTGTTCCAAAGTTCCAGCTGCGCCTCTATCGAGGCTACCCGCAGGTAACGCGCACGTGGCTGAACACCGCTGAGATCATCCGAACAGCGAATCAGCTGGGCATCTTCGCTAGTGGATACAGCCATGTCGTCACCACTGGGCAATGGTCCAACAATACTGCCAGCCTTGCCCAGGTTACCATCAGGAGTAGCAGTAATACCCACAACCGCCCAATCCTCCAGCGGCTTGATAGTAACCTTGGAGCGCATGACGAACATGGTCAGCCGTTTGATAAAAGCCTCTGCCACACTGTTTGGCACGATCAGCCTGTAGCCACCTTCCCACCCAACAATAGTGGGTAACGCCAAGAGTCTGCCTTTGGGGGTGCAGTAGCCTGTAATTTGCGCCTGTGTGGCCGATACCTTGGCTAGATCGTTGCAGAACTGCCCTTGCAGAAAGGCTGTCGCATCCTCACCCGTTATCTCGTATGCAGAATGATCGCTGAGCGCAGATAACTGCGGAAGCATTGCTGTCGTATAACCCTTCAACTCGGTTACCGAATCTGCAGCTGAACCGGCAATTGCGCCGTTATCGCCCAGAGTTTCAAGCCATTGTTGAGTCATTTTATTCTATTCCTGAACGGCCATCGCCGTGGTGTCTGTTAGTACCATAACATCGGTATTTCCTTTAGATTGCGCCGCAAAAATGATAGTGTTTACTCTATAAGTCTGATTGACTTTATTTAAAGGACCAATTTTTCAGTGTCGAACCAACAAAATTCTAAGCCTGACGCAGCAACAAACGATAACACCGAAGGTGGGGTCATCACTGCGCAGCGCAAGGACCAAAATACGATTGATGTGGATCAAACAGTCCACTCAGAAGAAAAATCAGCCAGCAAACTGTCGTTGACAGACAAGCCTGTCCACGTGGCACAAAATGCATCGGCTCCAGACAAAAATTTACCGTATTCTCGCCCCGTAGAGCACGGTGGTCAGGCAGGATTGGAACCTACCCGATATGGAGATTGGGAAAAAAAGGGACGCTGTACAGATTTTTAACCGTTGCAAGCTGCCAAATTTGACGTTTATAGGTTTGCATATTGCTTGCTTATACTTGTAGCCGAACGAATAGTCCGAAATACGCTCACAATCACCAACCCTCATTGGATACCAACGAATGGCCTGGAACGACACACGCCCCCTATCCCCGCATTTGCAGCATTACAAGCTGCCTTTAACGGCCTATTTGTCCATTACCCACAGAATTACCGGTGTGGCCAATAGTGCTGCCATCGTTCTGCTGGTGCTGCTTATTGCAAGCGCGGCTGGCACACCTGAGAGCTACGCTTTCGTATCAGGTATCGCCAACTCTTGGTTCGGAAGTTTAGTGCTGTTTATCTTCACAGTAACTTTGTATTACCACATGGCCAATGGCATTCGGCACCTGTTTTGGGATGTCGGTCGCGGGCTTGATCTGGAAGACGCGAAAAAATCTGGCAATCTGTGCCTGATTGGATCTGGAGTTATCTCTGTTATCACTTGGATGGTGGCAATCGCATCATGAGCAACTTTCGCACACCACTTTCTCGGGTCAAGGGCCTTGGATCTGCCAAAGAAGGTACTGAGCATTTCTGGGTTCAGCGTCTTACCGCTATCGCGCTGATACCGTTGGTGCTATGGCTAGCCTTCTCAATTGCCAAGTTACCCAGCATGGATTACCTGGCCATACGTGAATGGTTATCACAACCGTTTAATGCCATTGTTATGATTCTATTCATGACCGCAGGTTTCTACCATTCGCGCCTCGGGCTGCAAACGGTAATCGAAGACTACGTTAGTTCACATGGCCCACGGACAGCAGCCATTATCGGCGTTACCTTCATCGCAGTTGCGATGGGTATAACTGGTGTTTTCTCCGTGTTGCGAATCGCTTTCGCCAGCTGATTCGTACTGACTGACAGGCAAGACTGACAAACAATATGACAAACGCATATAAAATTATCGAACACAACTATGACGTCATCGTTGTAGGCGCTGGTGGTGCAGGATTACGCGCAACTCTGGGCATGGCGGCGAAAGGACTTTCCACTGCCTGTGTTACCAAGGTATTCCCTACCCGTTCGCATACCGTTGCGGCCCAGGGCGGCATGAGTGCAGCACTTGGCAACATGGGTGAAGACCACTGGACGTGGCACATGTACGACACTATTAAAGGCTCTGACTGGTTGGGCGACCAAGACTGTATCGAATACATGTGCCGTGAAGCTGCTCCTGCTGTCATCGAACTTGAGCATTTCGGTGTACCGTTTTCACGTACCGATGAAGGCAAGATATATCAGCGACCATTTGGCGGAATGACTACTCACTTTGGAGAAGGAACCGCTGAGAGAACATGTGCGGCTGCGGACAGAACCGGGCACGCCATTTTGCACACGCTTTATCAACAGTCCCTGAAGCACAAGGCTGAGTTTTACATTGAGCACTTTGCCACCGACCTGATAATGGATGATGGGGTTTGTCGTGGGGTGGTATCACTCGACCTTGCCACCGGTGAACTGCATAAGTTTCGCGCTCATCAAGTGGTGCTTGCTACAGGTGGATGTGGACGCACGTATTTCTCTGCTACCTCTGCGCATACCTGCACGGGTGACGGCAACGCCATGGCGCTTCGTGCTGGTCTACCTCTACAGGATATGGAATTTGTTCAATTCCATCCCACAGGCATTTACGGCGCTGGAGTTCTCATTACTGAGGGTGTCCGTGGTGAAGG
>JALZVU010000191.1 GCA_023301795.1 Granulosicoccus sp. | reverse complement strand
TTTGGGCAAGCGCCGCTGAAGTCGCCTTCGGTGTTCAACTTCTTCCAGCCATCATTCTCGCCAGCGGGTCCCCTTGCTGATCGCAAGCTACAGGCTCCAGAATTTGAGTTGTTTACCGAAAGCAACGAACTTGGCACCAGCAACTGGCTTGGTAAGCAGGTAAATCAGCGTTCTGTATCGGCACTGATTGATGGGGAGCAAACCACATCCTATCTTGACTTCACCTATGAGGTTGGGCTTGCCAGTGACATTGATGTATTGCTGAGCCATCTGGACATCGTGCTTATGTCAGGCAGCATGAGCAGCGGGCTTCGCAGCGTACTTGTCTCTCAGCTGCAGGGCATACCTGCCAACACACAGGCAGGCCTTCTTAAGCGTGTACGTGATGCAATCACTGTGATTATTGCTTCTCCTGATTATTTGGTGCAAATGTAATGGCTAATCTTAACGCTCGAAAAGCCCGTCAACGCCGAGAGTTTCTACGCCAGTGTGCGGCTATCTCTGTGTTGGGTTCAGGCGCTGGTGCAATGAATGGCAAGCTGAATCTCATAGGTTCAGCAATGGCTGCCAGTTCGCAGTACGCAGCCATTGATGATTATAAAGCGCTGGTGTGCGTCTTTCTCTACGGTGGCAGCGATTCGTTCAACATGTTCGTGCCAACGAATGACGATGCCTATGCACAGTATGCAGCGAGCCGTGGTGCTCTTGCAGTGCCTAAAGATGAGCTACTCACAAGTGGTCCAGACACCGGCATCGGATTCCATCCGTTGTTAAAAAATATGCACAAGGAATACACTGGCCGCGACGCAAATAACCCTGGCGTGCAGGGGCGGCAAAGGTTGGCTGTGTTCAGCAACGTGGGCAATCTGATATCGCCAATAAGCCGTGCGCAATTTATCAATGGCAGTGGTTCTATCCCTAACGATCTGTTTGCTCATAATCATCAACAAGAGCAGTGGCTGAAAGGGCAGAGTAGTTTACCTGCGTCAATCGTCGGATCTGGCTGGGGTGGTCGTATGGCAGATTTACTCAGTGATGCCAATGTAGCGGGTGGCTTACCGCCAAGCTTTTCGGTCAATGGCAGTAATTACTGGTTGCCGGGAAGACGGGTGCAGCCCGTCGGCTTGAGCCCCACCACGGGACTCAGCCAATTGAACTACTTGGGCATCGGAGATGACAGCGGCGACAGTCTGGATGCGGTGTTAGCTCAATCCAACAACAATCTGTTAAAGCAACAGGCAGCATCATCCTTTCGAAGAGCCAAGTCAGCGTCGGTCCAGCTTAAGGCGACCCTGGATGCGAACACTGGGTTTGACACTGCGCACAACGCTGGAAGCAGGCTGTCGGCTCAGCTTCGGATGGTGGCCAGAATCATTGCTGGAAATCAGCAGTTGGGCATGCGTCGGCAAATTTTCTTTGTGGGTGCTGGCGGCTGGGATACACATGACAGCCAGACTCCGCGCCTCGCACAATTACTAGGTGATCTTGACAGTAGCCTGGCAAGCTTTCAGGCCACTATGGACGAAATCAATCTGTCTGATTCAGTAACCACTTTCACAGCTTCTGATTTTGGCCGAACGTTGACCACCAACGGCGATGGCAGTGATCATGGCTGGGGTGGGCATTACATGGTCATGGGCGGTGCCGTAAACGGTGGTCGTCTGATGGGCCAGTTACCCGATTTCTCCGTTGGATCTGCAGACGATACAGGGGACAAGGGACGCATCATTCCGTCGTTGTCGATCAACCAGTATGGGGCTCTGATGGCTCGCTGGATGGGTGTGGATGATAACGATCTCAATGAGGTTTTTCCTGATCTACGTAACTTTGGGTCTTCGTGGGGGGCCGGACTGGATGTGTTTGGAGCGTAAACCTTTGCCAGGCAAGCAGTGATCGACTAACAGGACGTTGCGGCGAACCGCTGTATTTACACAGCACTCAGTTATACTGTGTCCGCGCAAACGCCGGATCGGTTCTGCTTTTCACAGACCTGATCGTGCCTCTTGCATCGACACTTCAGCCAGCTTCGAAACACGCATTCCATGCCAACAAATCCGCCACTGCGCATCGCTATTCTCATCAACAGCACTCGCATTCTCGAGTGGCAGTTTCAGATGTTGAAGAAGATTCAGGACAGTGGCGATGGACAAATCGTGCTGGCGATAACGCGCGGTGATACAAAGCCTGGCAAGGCAATACCTGTGAAAAGTGAGCTGGCGCAATCGTTGTTTACACGTTACGCCCAGTGGGATCGAAAAAAATTCACGCTTAACCCTAACCCCTATGGGCCAAGCTCGCTGGAGAAGCTGGATGCCACGATGCCTGTAGTCTCGATAACACCCGAGACAGCTCTGTGGAACGATACCGTGAAGCAAGATGATCTGGACACGCTGCGTGAACATGACATCGACGTCATCCTTCGGCTAGGTTGGCGAATCGTACAAGGCGGGTTGCTGAGTCTTCCTCGTTATGGAGTGTGGTCGTTTCATCACGGAGACAATCGAATCAATCGAGGTGGGCCGCCGGCGGTGTGGGAACACCACTACGGCCAACATTGTGCCGGCGTCACTTTGCAGATACTCAGTGAGAAGCTTGATGATGGCCTTGTGCTGGATCGCTCCACTACGGCTACTGATAGATCGTCAATCAGCAAAACACGTGGAAAATTGTATATGCGTTCGGTGGATATGCTACCGCGTAATTTTACAGCGCTTCGTCAGTTAGGCTTTGACGCTTTTATCAAGCGTGCACGCAGTGCTGAGCAGCCAGTCAGTTTTTACTCTCAGCCCTTGCTCACTGAAAAAAAGATGAGTTTGAAGGAGGTCATTGGTCACGTTGGTAGAGGACTGTACACCTACGTGAAAAATGTAGTCTTCAGTCGTAGATTTGAAGAAAAGTGGGTTCTGTATTTTAAGCTGGGTGAGCAGATGTCTACCTCACTGTGGCAGTTCACCAAAATTGAATCGCCAAACGATCGATACTGGGCTGACCCACACGTTATTAAGCGTGATGGCACGTACTATGTGTTTGTTGAAGAGTTCATGTACAACACTCGACGAGGCCGTATCGCGGTCATTCCTGTCTCTGAAGACGGAACCGTGGGTGAGGCGCAGACTATCCTGGCACCGGACTACCACTTGTCATACCCCTTCGTGTTCGAGCATGACGGGCAAACTTACATGGTTCCAGAGTCGGGAGAAAATCGGTCAGTGGATCTGTACAAATGTGTACAGTTTCCTGATCAATGGGAGCACGTGAAAACGCTTATGGACGGCGTCTATGCCGTCGATACAACGCTATATCAGCATAACGGCCGTTGGTGGATGTTTACCAACCGGTGCGACACTGACGGTGGCACCACACATGATGAGTTACACGTGTATTCGGCCGACCATTTCATGGACGATACCTGGGTACCGCACCCTGAAGGTGTCGTTGTGTCGGACGTTCGCTGCGCTCGGCCTGCGGGTGCGCTGTTCGAGAATGACGGCAAGCTGTATCGACCGGCACAGGATTGCAGTGTGGACTACGGCTATGCCTTGCAGCTGCAGGAGGTTACACAGCTAACCGAAGAGTATTATGAGGAGATTCCGGCTACTCGCCTGACCCCCGATTGGAATGACCGTGTCAAGGGTGTGCACACCCTGAATTACGTTGACGGGATGACAATTGTGGACGCGAAGGTGTTTATCAAAAAAAGTGAGATGATCTAATACGCCAGTTCACAAGTTTCTTGTCTTTTTCATGACATAAAGCTTGCACCTTTCTCCACAATGTATAGGCTTTACCTCCAAGTGGGCCGAAGTCCGGCTCATTCCCATTGGAGGAACCTATGAAACATCTTTTGAAAACAACGGTCGCCGCTGCTCTGGCCTTTGCCTTTGTGGGTGAAGCTGCAGCTACCGAGTGGAATGTCTCGGTCTGGGGCAAGCGCCGCGCTTTTACCGAACATGTCGAGAAGCTGGCAGAGCTGGTTAGTGCCAAAACAGACGGTGAGTTCACCATCAGCGTCTCCTACGGCGGCTTATCCAAGAACACCGAAAACCTTGACGGGATCTCCATTGGTGCGTTCGAGATGGCGCAGTTTTGTGCGGGCTATCATGCTGATAAAAACCGTGTGGTCACAGTACTCGAGCTGCCGTTTCTCGGTGTGGAGAACCTTGAGCAAGAGCGCGCTGTGTCTAAGGCGATCTATTCGCATCCTGCTGCTGCTGATGAGATGGCACAGTGGAACGCAAAACTGCTGATGACATCTCCCATGCCGCAATATAACCTCGTTGGTACCGGTGATCCGCGCGAGACTCTGGCTGACTTCGACGGTATGCGTGTAAGGGCCACTGGTGGTCTGGGCAGAGCATTTGAGGCCGTGGGTGCAGTACCCACTTCAGTCACGGCAACTGAAGCCTACCAGGCGATGGAATCAGGTGTTGTTGATACCGTGGCATTCGCACAGCACGCGCATTTGTCGTTCGGTACGATCAACCAGGCTGATTGGTGGACTGCGAACTTGAATCCAGGCACCGTGAATTGCCCCGTGGTTGTGAATATCGATGCCTACGAATCACTCTCGGATGAGGAGCGTGAGGCTCTGGATTCATCGGTCGAAGAGTCACTGGATCACTACCTGTCTAACTATGCCGAACTGCTAACGCGTTGGGACACCGTCCTGGAAGAAAAAGGCGTGCAGAAACTCGAGATCTCATCAGAGGTCATTGAAGAGTTCCGTGAGGCGGCCGCAGCACCTGCTCGTGACGCATGGATTGAGAGCATGGAATCTCAGGGCCTTCCTGGTCAAGAGCTCTATGATCTTGTGGTAACTACGCTGGCGGAAACAAAGGCTGCTGGCAACTAGCTTGGTTTGAGCTGTATCGATGTTGGGGGCGGACACCATATCCGCCCCCAGTCCACCACTTAGAGGGCAATATAATGGCAGGCTCATCTGCGGTGCTGGAAGATTCCAGCCTGCTCAGCAAGCTCGACAGGCTTCTACTACCCATCGAACGGTTTTGTGCTTTATTGTCGGGGTTTGCAATATTCTCGCTGATGTTTCTTGCGGCCTATTCTGTAACAGGGCGCAAGTTTTTTAGTTCTCCCATGATGGGCTACGTTGATTACATCGAAGCCGCCATGCCTGTGATTGCCATTATGGGTATCTCATACGTTCAACGCGACGGCTCGCACATCCGTATGGACATGCTAGTGGGTGCGCTTAAAGGCCGGATGTTGTGGCTTTTCGAGCTTGTCTCGGTGCTCTTGATCCTGATTCTAATTATCGCTCTGACGTACGGCGCATGGGCGCATTTTGACCGCTCTTTCGATTGTGCCCGGCCGCTGTGCAGTCGCGACAGCTCTATTGATGTAGGCATTCCCATTTGGCCCAGCAAGCTGATTGTGCCAGTGGCTTTTGGTGTGCTCACATTGCGGCTGATGTTGCAGACGTGGGGGTATGGACGTGCGTTCGTTCTCGGTCTCGAAAATCCTGTGGCTGTACCACTAACACTAACCGTGGCGGAACAAGCCATGATCGAGGCCAAGGCACTGGACGGGGCGGATTGATGGAACCTATCGAGATCGGCCTATGGGTCTCCGGCGGCATGCTGGTGTTTGTTGTGCTGGGTATGCGCGTGGCGTTTGCTGCTGCGATGGCAGGTTTTATCGGCCTCGTTTGGCTGCGCTGGAACGGGTTTGACTACGACCCTGCAAGATTCTGGAAGGCCTTTGAAGTCAGCGTCAAGATCGCTGGCCTAACGCCACATTCCAAGGTCAGTGCACAGGTGCTCAGCTTGATTCCTGTGTTCATCATGATTGGCTATCTGGCTTATTACGCCAAACTGACAACCGCTTTATTTGAGGCCTGCAAACGCTGGTTTGCCTGGGTGCCGGGAGGTTTGGCAGTCTCCACAGTCTTCTCCACCGCAGGCTTTGCAGCTGTGTCGGGTGCATCGGTGGCAACCGCTGCGGTATTCGCGCGAATAGCCATTCCTGAAATGCTCAAAATCGGCTACAACAAACAGTTTGCCGCAGGGGTTGTGGCTGCGGGTGGCACATTGGCGTCCCTGATCCCGCCATCAGCAATTCTGGTTATCTACGCCATCATCGTTGAGCAGGACGTGGGCAAATTACTGCTAGCAGGCTTTATCCCGGGCGCTTTTTCGGCCATTGTCTATGCTGGCCTGATCATCGGCATTGCAATGATCTGGAAAAACGTGGGCCCACCTGTGACCGGCTACACCTGGCCTGAGCGATTCGCATCGATAGCGCCGGCATCGCCCATATTTGCGGTGGTAATCATCATCATATTCTTTGTGTATAACCCGTTTGGTGATGCCTGGGGTACACCGACAGAAGGTGGTGCTGTGGGAGCATTCATTGTGTTTCTGATGGCGCTCTATAAGGGCATGCGCTGGGGCCAGCTCAAAGAAGCACTGCTGGATACAGCCAAGCTTACGATCATGATCTTCAGCATTATCTGGGGCGTGTTGATCTATGTACGCTTCCTGGGTTTTGCAGAGCTCCCTGATGCATTCGCCTCATGGATCACAACGTTGGATATGGCACCACTGACTATCCTGATTTGCATCCTGCTGGCCTACGCCGTGTTGGGCATGTTTATGGACGCCATCGGTATGCTGTTGTTAACCTTACCGGTTGTCTATCCGGCGGTTATGGCGCTGAACGGTGGCGAGAATGTGGCAGCTGCCGACTCGGCCTTTGGTATGTCAGGTCCCATGTGTGCGATATGGTTTGGGATATTGGTGGTCAAGATGGCGGAATTCTGCCTCATCACACCGCCCATTGGGCTTAACTGCTTTGTGGTAGCTGGCGTGCGTGATGACTTAACCGTGCAAGACGTGTTCAAGGGCGTGATGCCGTTCTTCCTGGCAGATGGGGTCACAATTGCGCTGCTGGTGGCTTTCCCCGGAATTGTATTGTGGCTGCCGAGTCTGGTTTAGCGTGACTGGAGTGCAGTGCTTAATGGCAAGGTGCCTGGCTCAAGATACCGAGTCCAAGGTGCCTAGTCTAAATTGCAGCCTTAAATTGCTGCTTTGAGTTGTAGCGCCACTAGCCCAGTGGTGGTTTCGCCTTGTAAAACTTCTTTTTCTTAAGAGTCGGGACTGTCACTTGCAGCTCGAACGAGGCAAACCATGCGGCTAGATCCCTAATCTGTTCACTGGTGAGATCCGACGCTATCGGACTCATCAGTGGATTCTGGCGAGTGCCATTGCCATATTCAATTAAGGTGGATTCCAGATACACGGCTGATTGACCGGCGATGTGCGGTACTGTGGGGTCGGCCGCAATGCCTGTTTCCCCATGGCAACTGGAGCATTGCTCAGCCAGCTTTTGCCCGTTTTCCAAATCCTGAGCCAGAACGGGTGCTTGCGTGTTGATGCCAAGCAGCACAACAAAACAGAGGCCCAATGCGTGACGGTGAGCAGTCATGGTGTAATCCGCTGCAGGGCAGGGAAATTTGATTCAGTGATCGACAAGGTCGGTTCTGCCTCAGCCTGTAAAGCCGGAAGTCTATCAAAACCCGATGGACCAAATTGGGTAACTTCCCGCATTTACTCGCTGTGCAGGTGTAAAACATAGAAATGCAACGGGTTTGGCAGTTATCAGTGCACTATCTTTACTGATTGGGACGCTTGCTTTTTTTGCTGCAAAGCATGAGAAAGTTCATACGGTGGTCGCTTTCGTGGGTCAGTTATAAGATGCGTCTCAAGCTCTAAAATGGGATAATGATGTAATGAGCACGCAAAGCATTACCCCACGAAAAAATGACACAACAAAACCTGAATCTCGCTTCCAGCGACTGTGGGCGGAGGCGTCCAATCTAGCTCAAGAAAATCTGAACCTAGAGACCGAACTCGATGCTCTCGTGCAGCGCGTTGACAAGGAAGTGCTGCAGCTTGAGCTTGAGATGGGCAAAACCATACAGCAGGTGGTGCACCGACAACTGGATTTTGCGCAGAAAAAGTCTCTTCTCAAATGGCAACGTGCAGAGCTTGATGAGTGGATAGACGATAACCTGGCTGAGCTGTCAGCCATGGGGTTGATTGACGAGGCGTTGCAGAACAAGCTTGCTGCATTGAAAGCGGCTGAGTTGGGCATCCAGATTGATCCTGACAGTGAAATGTCAGCGGTAGACCAGCTGGAAAAACATCTTGAGGAAGACGCGGCAGAGTTTCGCCAGCAAATGGAAAATGAAGACGACGAGCTTTTCGGTAGTGAGGCTGAGATGTTTGGTGATGACGATGATTCATCCCCTGATGAAGATGATCTCGATGAGGACGACTTAGCTGAATTACTCCGCAGGCTTAATGCAGAGTTTGGTGATGAGCATCCGTTCGAGTCACCCGGCCAACACAGCGCAGCCAAGCCTGTCGACGATGCGGTGTTCAAACGGTTGTTTCGACAAACCGCAGCAGCGTTGCATCCCGATAAGGAGAGTGACGAGGGCAGACGACAGGAAAAGCATGAACTGATGTCACAGCTTCTCAAGGCGCGAAAAGACTACGATCTGATCACCTTGTTGCGCTTGCATGAAGAGCATGCAAAAGCTGCGTCGGGTCTTGATGCAAACGATGAGCAGGCACTGGAGCAAATTCTTGTCGAGTACCTAAACCAGCAACAACAACGTATGGAAGAGATTGTGCACCAATCGCCTGTGCATCACTTGGCGTTCACGCGGTTCTACCACAAGAAACCTGCGACAGTGACGCGGCTTATCAAAACTCATGTTTTGAAGATTGAGCAACGGCGTGAGAGTCTGAGTGCATTTATTAAGCAGGTGAAAACCTTGAAAACACTCAAGCAAGTGCTGACTGAGCGCTATGATGCGCAGCTCATTCGACGTGGATGGCGATAGAGGTCGCACATATGGAACAAATTGCATTCCGAATGCAGCTTAACCCTGAACAAGCTGGTGTTTATCGACAACGGCATGACGACATCTGGCCGGAGCTAGTTACGCTTCTGAAAGAGGCTGGTGTGTCAGACTATTCTATTTTCTTGCATGAGCCAACGAATAGTCTGTTTGCTGTCCTGAAGCGCAAAACAGACCACTCGATGGATAGCTTACCGCTGGAGCCGCTCATGCAACGCTGGTGGCAGCATATGGCTGACATCATGTGTACGAATGACAACTATGAGCCTGTTGTCGAGCCACTGGAGCGTGTGTTTTATCTAGCGTGATGTCGGGAAGTAGAGCGTGTAATACTCGGCGTGAAATTGTGTGATTGATAGACATGGTTTGTGCAACCTTTGTCCCAGATTTCACAGTAGTTAACATGATGTGTGCACCCATCTCCTACGACATATGTGTTGCTTGTTTCTTCTTGGAGCGGTGCTCTACCCATGCGTTGACAATCCCCCTGCATGTAAACTTGCAGAGAGACAAATTCAGTCTGAATTGACAGGAATTTCCGAGGTTTGTCTGTAGGAACTTAGACGACCCCCTTGTGTCTACCAACAAACCCTTGGCAGGACGCGCCTACTGGAGGGCGATGATTCACTAACCCTGTGAACGCCATCTGCCCTTCAAGTTAGACAGGATGTTGCTGATCACTATTGCCTCTTTGTTGTTGAGGTCCGAGTTCCGGCAATAATTCGAGATGCGTCGTTCTCATTGGGTTGACTGAGCCGACCATCCACAAGCTCTGCAGATAACCAGCAACCGTAAGACGGTGTATCCACACACGTCTGAATGAGTAGAGGCATTCGCTGGTGTCGTAGGTAAGTGGGACACGTTGTACGAAATACGCCAACCAGACGCCCTTTTGACCAAGAGCTTTTTAGAATATGACTCAATCCAGCCCACAGGTGGAGCACAGTGCGCCACCGCTAAATTCTGAATCGAGTTCGAGCGCCATAATTGATCACTGCAAGTTTCTGTCAATAGGATTCAGCGAACGTGCCGCACATTACGATGCCACACGAGAGTTTCCTGTGGAAAATTTTAAGGAGCTGCGCGAAAGTGGCTTGCTCTCTCTTATGGTTCCAAAAGACAAAGGCGGAATTGGTGCGGATTTTTTGACATACACCAAAGCCTTAGAGCAACTTGCGATGGGAGATGCCTCTACCGCCTTGGCTTTTAATATGCATAACATCGCGGCTGGTACATTAGCAGAAGCGAAGGTGGGCGCGTTATCAGGCAAACGAGGCGAAGTACTCAACAATTTCAGAGATTGGGCATTTAAAGAGATTGTTGAAAACCAAAAACTCTTCGCTTCGGCGAACTCGGAACCCGGTATCGGTGCACATTTCAGTAAGTTGAAGTCCACTTACCGCAAAACGGACGAAGGGTACATTATCAATGGACTCAAATCATGGGTGTCAATGTCTGGCTTTGCAGATTACTACGTCACTGCCGCAAAAAAAGAAGGCGCGAATGGTGAGTTTCCTGATCTGTCGTTTTTCGTCATAGAGGCTGAGAATCCGGGGATAGAAATCCAGGTGATCTGGGACACGCTTGGAATGCGAGCTACCAACACAAACATGATGCACTTGAAAGACGTCTTTGTGCCTACTGACCGCTTGTTTCTTGGTACACAAGGGCTCGGTATGCTGAAGCTGGTTAGAGAGCCACACTGGACAATAGCAGGATACATTGGCGTCTATTTAGGTATATGCAGTGTCACGTTTGATTTCATGACAAGCTACTTAAAAAATAAAAACAAACCAGGCACTGATGAGTCGGTGATCAGCAGCGAACAAGTCCAGCATCAAGTTGGCGAGCTTTCCATAGCAATGGAGTCATGCCGTACTGTAGTTTACGACGCGGCCAGACAAGTTGATGAAAACCCTGGCACGATAGAAACTAATGAAGCGGTGCATCGCTCAAAGTACCTAGTGGGGGAATTAGCACCACATTTGGCTTCTCAGGCTATGCGGTTGTGCGGTGGAGCTACGATAGCAAAACGACTTCCTCTTGAAAGACACTACCGCGATGCTCGTTGTGGAGGGCTAATGCCAGCAACCAGTGACGAATGTGTGCTCTATGCAGGAAAATCGGCTTTGGGTTTTGACATGACTCGCATGTCAGAAACGTATTGGTAGATCGTCGCTTAGTGTATCCGATGTATGCATCCCCAGCACAACGGTAACGGTGCACGTTAAGCTATGAATATACAAAATGAGAGCGATGACATTCGCTCCACTAGCAGCACGCGTGCGCAAGAGGGACTATACGTCCTACATTGTATCAATCCAGAAAATCCGGCCTACAACGTCAGCTGCAATTTCAGTTTCACGGGGCAAGTGAACACGACGGCCCTTGAGAGAAGTTTACGAGCCGTTGTCAACAGACATGAAACGCTAAGAACCAGCTTCCGACTTGAATCTGACCGCCTTACGCGGTTAATCCAGACAATTTCAACTACGGAAACAGAAAATCAGTTTCAGCTGTTAAATCAGCAAAGAATGCCTGCGCACTTGTCAGCGGAACAACAGCAGAGTGTATTGAACAATCAGATAAATCAGCCATTCGATTTACATGAGGCGCCACTTTTCAGGTGCACTCTGTTTTCTACCGATACAGGTAACGAACACTTGTTTGTATTTGTGGCTCACCACAATATTTTCGACCACATATCCAAGTCGATTCTCTATCTGGAGCTGAGTGAATTCTACAATCATTTCGCGCATAACAAGCCGCTAAATATTACACCGTTGGTGGTTCAGTATTCAGATTATGTAGATTTTTGTGAGTACCGCAGCCACGGCACTGCTATTGCGAGACAACACAAATACTGGGCAAAGAAACTCAACGATAGTAAACCAATAAGCTTGCTGCTTGATCGTGATAGAGAGTCTATACCTTCAAGCGCGGGTATTCGCTTAGAAAAACCATTGCCTGATGAGTTAGTCATTGCCATAAGAGCAATAGCTCATGAGCAGCAAGCCAGTTTTTTCATGGCGATGCTTTCAGTGTGTAAAATATTGTTATCGTTGTGGACTGGTGAAACAGATATTCCCGTCGGTACACACTATGCCGATAGACGCTCCCCCGGGAGCGACAAAATGATTGGCTTCTTATTAAACACACTGGTATTACGAACAACACTCAATGACGAGCAAGATTTCCGCGAAATTCTTAAAGCCGTTCAGAAAACGTGTTTTAACGCCTATCGCTACTCTGACATAACCTTCGAACAACTGGTTGAAGAGCTGCATGAGGAGCGAAACTATCAACGTAATCCGTTCTTTGATGTACGCTTTTCACACCTTGTTGATCAAGAAAGTGACTTGGACTTCGAAGGTATAGCTATAGAAAGTATCCAGTTGGAAAAATGCCGAGCTCGTTATGATTTAACGTTCACTATTCGTGAAAACGCAGGTCAGTGTTTTATACAGGCTGAATGCCGTAGCTCACTGTTTGATAGCGCCAAGATAAATTGGTTGCTGAACAAATATATTTTCTTACTTAAAGAGCTCGTTAACAAGCCTGAAAAAAGACTAAAACACCTAACGCTAATTGACAATGAGTTAAGGCGTAAGCTTACTCTTGAATATAACGATACTAAGCAGGATTTTCCAACTGAAAAAACGATCAATGAGCTTATAGTTGATCGATGCAGCTTAGTACCAACAGCTCTAGCACTTAGATGTGAAGGTACATCGCTAAGCTATCAGGAGTTGGATACACGCTCTAATCAGTTGGCCTGTTTTCTGCAACAACTCGGGGTTAAGTCTGGCGATGTAGTGGCAATGTGCCTCCATCGGTCTCTTGATATGGTCATAGCCGCACTGGCTATCCTTAAAGCGGGTGCGGCATACCTGCCAATCGATCATGAGTATCCTGATGATCGCATTACCCATACGATGACAGACTCGCAAACTCGCTATTTGGTTTGCCATTCGGACATACTAAAACGTTTTCCCAATACTGGCGCTAAGGCTATCGTACTCGACGAGCTCCAGGTTGAGATAAACAATTTGAGCGAATCGGCCATAGCGATGCCAGAGGGTCACACTTGCGAAAACACTGCTTACCTCATCTATACATCTGGCTCCACGGGCAAGCCAAAAGGCGTTACTGTCAGTCACAAAAATCTGGTCAATTTTCTTTGCAGTATGCAAAAGAAACCCGGCCTGAGTGAGAATGATCGCTTGCTTGCACTCACTACATTATCGTTTGATATAGCGGTACTTGAGATATGGCTACCCTTGTTTTGTGGTGCTACCTGTATTTTGGCCTCTCGTGATGATGCTGTTGATGGAGAACGCCTTTCACAGCTTCTGGTTAGTGAACAGGCTACGATAATGCAAGCCACCCCCGTGACTTGGCGAATGCTTATCAACGCTGGTTGGCGTGGCAACACCTCCCTTAAGGCCTTGTGCGGCGGGGAAGCTATGCCCCCTGATCTAGCTGACGAACTTCGTGTGCGTACGGCTGAGTTGTGGAATATGTACGGCCCAACAGAGACAACCGTTTGGTCGAGTTGTTACCAGGTGACCCAGACAGAGGCTCGTATCGCGATTGGCAAGCCTATTGACAATACCACCTTATACATCTTAAACAAGCACAAACAACTTGTGTGTCCCGGAGGGGTGGGGGAGTTGTACATTGGCGGCACCGGGGTGACGCTTGGGTATCTGGGGCGAGAAGCGCTAACCCGGGAAAAATATACCCAAAACCCATTTAATACTGAAGAGCTAGTTTACGCCACAGGAGATGCAGCACGGTATCGCTCTGATGGCAACATTGAATGCATTGGCAGGCTAGATAACCAGGTAAAGGTGCGCGGACACCGCATTGAGTTGGGTGAAATTGAATTCCAAATGAATGCTCACCCCGCTATAAAACAATCTATGGCCACTGTTCTGTTGGATAGTAACGGAGATCAGCGTTTAGTCGCCTGTTTTGAGACGGATGAGCCAGCGAGTGACATCATTGATCAGCTACGCGACAGCCTGAAACAGGCCCTCCCTATTTACATGGTCCCACAGAACCTGATTTATCTGGACACGCTACCGTTGACACCAAACGGAAAGTTAGACAGACAGTCAAAAGCAATCTCGTTAACAGAGAGCCTACATACAAAGTCGAACTTGTTGGTCGCCCAAACGCGCCTGGAAAAATCTGTGGCTGATATCTGGACAGATGTACTGCAACTCGAAACGGTACCGGTAAATCAGACGTTTTTTGATCTCGGCGGGCATTCGCTGCTCGCAATGCAGGTGTTGGCCAGAATACGAAAAGAATTGCGCATAAAGATAGATCCTGTTGCTATGGCATCAGGCACCATACGTGAGTTACTGAAAGATTTTGACGATGAAACTGTGGAGCCTGTTACCTCTTCAAACAAACAGTCTCTTCCGCGAATGAAAACGTTTTTCTTTGCTAACGACGAGTTATATGCACGACTGCATGAGCCGTCGCAAGCTCAATCCCCACGTGGTGCGGTTCTACTGTGTAATTCGATATTCACCGAAGCCAACAACATTGCATGGGGATATCACCGTCTGGCCTCCTTGCTCGCCGCGGAAGGTTATTATGTTTTGCGGTTTGATTATTTTGGATGTGGCAATTCCTGGGGTGACGATGAAGACGGCAGCCCAGAGCGTTGGCAACAGGATATAGCCACAGCAGCCCAGAAGTTGATCGAAGTTTCAGGCTTTAAAGAACTATCAATCGTTGGCTTTCGATACGGAGCAACACTGGCTGCTAGCTTGTCAAACGTGACAGTTGATAAGTTTATTCTGTGGGAGCCAGTGATCAGCAGCCGTGAGTATATTAGTCTATTCGAAAAAAGATACCTACATTTGATAGAGAATCCGAAAGGTCTCCAGAAAAATATTGTCAATGAATCCGAGCGTGAAATTTTGGGGTTTCATTGCAGTGCGAAAGTACGGCGTGATCTAGAGAAACTAGAACTACTAAATGGCCCTCTTCTAGAAAAATGTGCAACCGTGCACCTAGTTATCAATGAGCAATCTCCACATTTTACAGCGCTAGCAGGAAATCTGAATCGCGTCGCCAAACGTTTGGTGCTTGGACAGGTTAATGACAATATTTCGGCTATTCAAACTTACGACGATTTATTGGCTTGGTTGCCTGGCAAAAGTGTGTTTCACATAGTTAAAAGCATCATGGAAAAAGCAAATGCGTGAAATTGCTTGTAATTTTGGCACACAGTCAGCTTTAGTCGGTGTTTACACGGATGCTACAAAGGCAGATAACGAACTGCAAAGACGTCCTGTGGTGCTTCTGCTGAATTCTGGCCTACTGCCTAATGTTGGTCCTTATCGGCTGTACGTACGGCTAGCCAGACACTTTAGTGGCATCGGGTTTAACACGTTTCGCTTTGACATATCAGGAATTGGTGATAGTGAAAGGCGTAGTGACAGTCTTGCAAGAGGCAGACAACAAATCGAAGATGTTCAAGCCGCAATGGATTATTTGCAAAGCGAATTCAACGAACAGAAGTTTGTGGTAATGGGAATATGCACAGGAGCTGACAATGCTCACCGGGCAATGCTAGCAGATACGCGTATCGTGGGCGCCGTTGGTATTGATGGTTATTACTTTAAGACACCGCGTTACTATTTTAATGCACTAATAAATCGAGAGATACCCAAGTTATTCAGAAAACGTGCCTGGGTATCCAGATTGTCTACCATTAAAGCTTATGTAGATAAATTTCGAAATAAAAACGCGATACCAAATTTCGAATCCATCACCATCCCGTTCAGATGGACAGTGCCTGATCGTAAGAAAACAGCGCTGGAGTATCAAAAATTTATTGATAGGGATGCTAGTAATCTATGTATTTTTACCGGCAGTTGGCCATACAATTATAAAGATCAGCATTCAGATGCATTTCCAGAGATCACATTTGGCGACAACATGCAAATACTCTATCTGAAAGACGCAGACCACGTCTTTCCTTTGACACAAGATAGACAGCTACTGACCGATTCTATATCAGCTTGGTTAGTGGAAAGGTATGTTGTTCGGACCAGCAGTATTTATATCAACAAACCCATTTAGATTGCTTATGTTCTGAAAATGCTGACTACTTAAATAGAGTCAGCGCCTTGCTAGGACCCATCCCCGTTGCCGGCTGCCACCATAGTATCTACAAACCCAGCAAGAGAATTAATTGACGCAAAGTACTGAAAATCTAGATCATCGTCATCTAGTTCGATTGAAAATTCGGCCTCCAACTTAGTGAAGAGTTCGACCAGTTGGATAGAATCTAGACTCAAGTCATCAAACAATGAAGATTCGTTGGAAACTTCATCAGCTGATAAACCTACGGCAACGTCGTTGCATATCAAATTGATAATACGTTCATGTGTGGTTAGTTGTGTCATTTAGAGCTATTTATCATGTATTTAGGTTTAGTTGATTGACAAGCGTTTCAAGTTGTAAGCGGTCTATTTTACCCGTACCGTTTAGTGGTAGCGTTTCAAGTATATTAATGTGTTTTGGCACCATATAAGAGGGTAAGTTTTGTTTGCAGTGTGCAAAAGCTACTTTGGTAAAAACGCTGGATGCAGTTTCATCGTTGTTGGCTTTGCTGTTTTGCATGCTTACAAACGCGACTAATTCTTCGCCTGCTGATTCTAGCTTTTGGCGTTTAACAACTGCTGCCTGTGCCACATTATCTAATTCTCGCAAGCACGATTCAATCTCACCTAGCTCAACACGATAACCCCATATTTTTACCATTTTATCAAGCCTGCCGTGGTAGTTCAAAATTCCATCTGTAGAAAAGCTGACTTGATCACCTGTAGCGTAAGCTTGACGTTCTATATCGTGTGGATCATTTAGAAAATAGTTGGCAGCTGAATCGTTGCGCGCGTGATATCCATTCATCACCGTTGGGCCCGCAACGCAGAGCTCTCCTGTGGATACATTGCTAGCATCTACAGATTCATTGCGTAGAAACAAATGTGTTTCAGGTAACGCGCAGCCAATAGGCATTGTTGCCAGGTCTAATGTCTCAGGCACACGATAGTAGGTACACACATTAGTTTCTGTTGGTCCATATAAATTGCAATAGTCGATGTGAGCTGGTAACAATTGTCTTAGCTGCTTGAATTGTGCAACTGGAAATTCTTCGCCAGCGAACAACACATTCTTCATAGACTTCAGATTTCGACTGTCTAGCTTTCCTCGTTGCATAAGCAAAATCAAGGTTGAAGGCACTGCGTAGATAATTGTTATTTGATGGTTTTGTAAAAACTCAGATAAGCGCGCAGGAAACACCTTAAGCTTCTCTGGCACAAGGTATAGGGCGGCGCCGGCTGCCAATGTGGCAAACATATCAAAGGTTGTAAGATCAAATGTTAACGGGGAAACAGAAGCGACACGATCCTGATCATTCATTGCGAACTCGGATTTCGCCCAATTAGGAAAATGATAAGCGGCTCGGTGAGACACGCAAACACCTTTAGGCGTACCGGTTGATCCCGATGTGTAGAGTATATAGGCAAGCGATGTTTCAGCAACAGGCGGTGCCGAATAGTTGCTTGTTGGTGTGTAGTGGATTGCTTCGCGCCATTGCGCTGTACCTGTCATTAAGGTGTTTTGTTCGTGCACCGGTAAACCCGACATATCGATGGAAGTCAGTACAAAGCTGAATTGACTGTCTTCACATATTTTTGATAATCGTCCCTGCGACCAGCTTTCACTGAGTGGTACATACGTATTAGCTGATTTGAGCACTGCGATGATCGCAATTATTGCATCAGTAGACTTGGGCATTAATACAGCAACACGATGTCCGTGCCCAGGCAAGCTATCGTTCAGCCAAGCACTTAGTGAGCTAGTGAGTTGATCTAACTCCTTGTAGCTAAGTACCTGCTCTTCGCTCCAAAGCGCAATATTGTCGGGATATCTGGCTGCCGCCAGACTAAAATCGTCATGAATCATATAACGTTGTACGCTTGATGTTGCTATTTCGGCTCATGTGAATGTATTAAAACGACAAAATTATCACGACTAAATACAAGCATTGGGCAAGTATAAATGTAGTAGATTTGGGAATTGTCCAGCCAACGCGATATCTCATAGCGCGCACTCAACATAACAAAGATAGCTTGCTTCAAATCACTGGCATTCGGACCGATCATATCTCGTAAAAGTTCAATATCTCAGTCTGATATGACCGTACTATGCAGGGTGTGCAGTATTTTGAAATACATGGCGAATTTGAGTTCCAGTGATCGCAACGCGCTAGTCATACCCAACGCATCCCGGGCAATGCCTAAAGGTGCAGAGGCAATGCGTGTTCTCACTTACTGTTATTGATTAGGGTTCTTCTTGCAATAGCGACACAATAGCTGCACAAGATTAGCAACGACCGGACTTTCCCAGTCATCTTTGCGCCTTACAATGCCAGCGTTGCGTGTTGGCAAAACATGATCGACATCTACTATTGCCAGTTTCCCGGAGTGAAGCTGGCGTAACGATGACTTCACCACGAATGTCAGCGTGTCTGACGCGCCCAAGAGCCTTAAAATAAAGCTCAGCGATGTTGAACGAATCAAGGGCTCTGGGGCGTTCAGACTTTCGGCAAAATAAATCCCTGTTAATCTTGCGAGTGCACGTTCGGCCTGATCAGGCATTGCCCAGGGATAGTCCAGCAATTCAGACAACGGAACCTTTGCACGTCCAGCCAGCGGATGATTTTTTCGGCACGCCACAATATATTCGCAATGAATCAACGGTATTTCCACCATGTCATCGTTGATCTGCGCCTTATTGGTATCTGACAGGATAAATGAAACCTCACCGCGATCGAGCATCTCTGACAACTGTTTGTCATAGCCACCACGGACACGGATCGTCACATTTGGATTGTTGCGAGTGAACTCGCCGAGTACCTCAGGCAGTACGCCCATCAACCATGTGGGTCCGGCTCCTATAACAATTTCGTCAATAGGTGAATCGGCAAGATGTCGTAATTCTGCTTGGGCATTTTGTAGCTGTGCAAACACTGCCCGCACATGCCTAAGGTAACTCTCACCAAATCGAGTCAAGTGCATTGAACGCGGCATTCTGTCAAACAAACTGACCTGTAGCTCTTCCTCCAATTGGAGAATGCCGCGTGTTACAGCAGGCTGTGTAAGATTTAAGGCCTTGGCGGCTTTTGTAATCGATTGGTGTTCGGCGACTTCGACGAAAAATTTTAGATGCGTGGTGTTCATCCTCGAATGATATTACAAAAATGCATGGCAAGATTGTAAATGATTATTGGTACTTATGGTTTACAGTGAGTATTCTTGCCGCTCCACAGCTAAGCAAACTGAGGTTTCACGACATGAGTCAAGCCGCGAGGCCTAATATTCTGATGCTGTGCACCGATCAACAGCGATTTGATACGCTTGGGTGTTACGGAAACAGCCATGCAAAAACCCCAAACCTCGATAGACTGGCGGCCCAGGGGGCGATGTTCGAGCAATGCTATGTTCAGAACACTATTTGTAGTCCGTCACGGGCTTCGCTGTTTACCGGCATGTACGCACGCAACCATGGGCTTTGGGCCAACGGCGTTGCCATGCCGGACCACCGCAAGATGTTCACCCGAGTGTTGGCTGATGCCGGTTACGATTGCGGTATGGTCGGTAAGCAGCACCTTTCAGCGTGTGGAGGCTGGCAGACAGAAAAACGCTTTGATGATGGCTATCGATTTTTTGAATGGGCGCACGACCCTATCCACCGTTCGCCGCAAAACGCTTACCTGCGGTGGTTGAAGATTAACCACCCGGACGTATACACCAGCGTATTCCCTTCAGAAGGTGATGCAGACAATGCCGAGGCCGGGAATAAATCACGCGGTGCGACACCGATGGATGTCGTGCCGGTGGAAGCACATTTCAGTCATTGGGTGGCAGATCGAGCCATTCACTTCATTGAAGATGAAGAGGGTGCTCGCGAAAGTAATCAACCGTTCTTTCTGATCGCTAACTTTTTTGATCCACACCATCCTTTTGGCGCCCCTGAAGAATTTCGTAAGCTGTTTGATGCCGAGACTATTCCGGGCCCCATTCAGACAAAGGGTGAACTGGACACAAAACCCGACGTTCAAACCCTGTATTCCGAGAAATCGATGGGCGGCAATGCGCCAGGGTTTCTGGATTATTCCGAAGAAGAGCTTAGAGAGGTTCGGGCTTCCTATTACGCCATGATCACAATGGTCGATCAGGAAGTTGGGCGTATTCTGGATGCTTTAGAGGCGGCCGGCCAAGCCGAAAATACATTGGTTGTATTTACATCTGACCATGGTGAAATGCTCGGCGACCATGGCATATTGCTGAAGGGTCCGATGATGTACGATTGCTGCACACGGGTTCCACTGATTCTTCGCTGGCCTGGGCATATACCAGGGGATACGCAGGTGCCTGAAATCGTCCAATGGATTGATCTGACCTCAACTTATCTGGACGTGGGCCGTGCAAAAGGAACAAACAGTGCGCAGGGTGCATCACTCATGGGGTTGTTTTCCGGTAATACGGATTGGCGAAACTGGGCATTGTGTGAATACCGCGACAGTGGCCATCCGGCGCAGCCGGCTGTTCACACAACGATGTTTCGTCACGAACAGTATAAACTTGTCATCTGGCATGGTGAACCGGCGACAGATCGCAAACGCGACGGCGAGCTTTATGACTTGGAGACAGACCCAGGCGAGTTAGTCAATCTATATCACGACAAGGCGCATCGAGAACTAAGAGAGCGTCTTAAAGATCAGCTATTAGATGTTCTAGACCACACCGAAGATCGGTCTCAGCCGAGGGTTGCTAATTGGTAGTTGCAGCACAAACAATGGCCAAGCGTGAGTGTGTGCGGGTACGACTTTCATCAGGCACTTTCTGGGCAGGCTCCGATCGACATTATCCTGAGGAATCTCCTCGTCATTTACGCAGTGTCAGTGAGTTTGGTATAGAAACCAGACCAGTTACTAATGCAGACTTTACAGTCTTTGTCGAAGCCACCAATTACGTAAGCGATGCGGAGCGTTTGAGCTCAGGAGCGGTGTTCACGCCGCCTGCCCACGAGATCAATGCCGTGTCTGATGGCTGGGTTGTTACGCCAGGTGCCTGTTGGCGAAAACCAGATGGTCAGTCTCTTATCACACAAGCGCATGATGAGCATCCAGTGGTACAGGTCTCGTTATCAGATGCGCGTGCCTTTGCTGAATGGGCCGGCGCGAGGTTGCCTACAGAGCCTGAGTGGGAATACGCCGCAAGCGTTGGCCAAGGCAGACAAGAATATATTTGGGGTGATGAGCTGACGCCCAATGGCGAACGAGCGGCCAATATTTGGGCACGCGGATATCCCTATTCGCGAGAGACAGGTTTAGCGCCTTGGGGAACAACTCCGGTTGGGAGTTTTGCACCGAACCCGGCGGGTTTGTACGACATGATCGGCAACGTATGGGAGTGGACAGCTGACCCATTCGCCGACTCTCATCGCACCCATGCTTGCTGTGGATTACAGTCGAAGGAAACTAGATTTGTAATCAAGGGCGGTTCGCACCTGTGTTCGCCATCCTATTGCCAGCGTTACCGCCCAGCAGCGCGCCATCCTGTTAGTGCCGACATGTCCACTAACCATATCGGTTTTCGACTCGTCTGGGATGTGGCGGAGAAGAGCTGATGCTGCCCTACCTACTGAATCGTTTGATGCAGACCCTGGTAGTCATCGTGATGGTCTCAGTAGTCGTGTTTTTGATAATGCACTTGGTACCTGGCGATGCGGTCACCGTGCTTGCCGGGCCTGACCCTACGCCTGAAGTCGTCGCTGCATTAGAACGAAAGCTCGGCCTTGATCAACCGTTGCCGGTGCAATACGTGAAGTGGGCGACTGCTGCTCTGCAGGGCGATCTTGGCACATCGCATATTATCGGGCGCCCAGTGGAAGAGCTGATCACCAGCCGATTGGCGGCGACGTTGGAACTTGCTATAGCAGCCATTTTGATAGCTTCTACGTTCGGTGTTTTCGTTGGTATGGTGGCCGCACAAAACCAAGGCCGTTGGATCGATGGCACCATCACAGTGGTTAACTCCTTTGTCTTGTCGATCCCTAATTTCTGGTTCGGTATCCTGGGCATTTTGTGCTTTGCGGTCTGGCTCGGGTGGTTGCCATCGGGTGGACGTAAATCGTTCTCTGATGAGCCACTCAACGCACTAAGATACCTGGTTATGCCTGCTGTCGCCTTGTCACTGGATTCAATTGCGATGATTGCGCGACTGGTTCGCGCCAGCGTGCTGGACGAGCTATCACGGGACTACGTGACTGTAGCGCGAGCAAAAGGTCTAGGACCACGATGGCTGATGCGCCATCATATTCTGCGCAATGCAGCAATCCCGGTTCTGACGGTCCTGGGATTGCGATTTGGCCAGATGCTAAGCGGCGCAATTCTGATTGAGGCGGTCTTTAATTGGCCGGGACTAGGTCGCTTGACCATAGAGGCAATCAAGAATCGAGACATCGTACTTGTGCAGGGCGCACTGATGTATTTTGTCGTTATTTACATACTGGTCAATCTGCTTATTGATCTATCCTATGGATTGTTTGATCCGCGCGTTCGAGGCTCTGTCGGTGGGAAGTCCTGATGGCAGGTTTACAGTACCTTTGGCATCATCGTGGTGGTCGGATTGGACTGATCCTGATATCGATTGTCATTCTACTATCGATATTCGCACCACTTCTAACGCCGTACGGACCTAACGAGCAAATTCGCGGTAATGAACTGTTAGGCATGTCCTGGACACACCCTTTTGGTACCGATTTCCTAGGTCGCGATATCTATACCCGAACACTGTATGGATCTCGAGTGTCACTGATTGCAGGTGCGCTTGCAGTTGTATTAGGAGCGTTGCTGGGCACGTTTATGGGAATAACAGCGGGTTATCTCGGGGGAATAACTGATGCGGTAATGATGCGTATTTCAGATGCGATCAGTGCATTTCCGGCAATTTTGCTTGCGGCAGCTGTGGTGGCGATTCTGGGTCCGGGTTTTATACAAGTGGCGATTGCAATTGCAATTGCCCAATCTCCATTGTTTGCGCGCCTTGCTCGAGCCATTGCGCTTATCGAACGCCAACAAGAATATGTTGAGGCCGCTCAATCCATGGGCGCACGTTCAGGACGGATCATGATGCGCCACATACTCCCAAACTCTATGGGACCTCTCATCGTACAGGCAAGTCTGTCGGTCGGCATTGCAATCCTGCTTGAAGCAGGGCTGTCTTTTCTTGGCCTGGGTGTTCAGCCTCCTACACCCAGTTGGGGCCAAATGTTGGCCGACGCGCTGCGTTTTATCGACATTATCCCGGCGTATGCGATCTTCCCCGGCATTGCGTTGACAGTGGTGTTGGTTGCCATCAACCTACTTGCAGACGCTCTGCGTGATGGCCTTGATCCACAACATGTGACATCAAAGAGAATCACATGAGCGATAATTGCAGAAAACCAGTGCTTGTTGTTGAGAACATGAACGTGTCGTTCCGCACCAACAAGGGTCAGCATCATGTGATAGACGGCGTTAGTTTTGCGATCAACCAGGCAGAACAGGTTGCCATTGTGGGTGAGTCCGGGTCTGGCAAGTCGGTAACCATGCTTGCATCTCTAGGGCTTCTGCCCTCGAGCGCTATTGTCCAGGCAGACTCAATTACTCTCAATGGCGAAGATATAAAAGATACAACACAAGTGCGTCTAGACGAGTTACGCGGTACTGAAATTTCGATGATTTTCCAGAACCCGATGACCTCACTCAACCCGACGATGAAGATTGGCAAGCAAGTCTCTGAGACTATTGCGGCGCATGATCGACGTGCTTCGAAACGGCAACTGCATGAGCATGCGGTTCGTTTACTTGGCGAGGTGGGTATCGCCAACCCCGAGCTCCGGACCCATCAGTTTGCGCATGAGTTTTCCGGTGGGATGCGCCAACGGGCGCTCATCGCAATGGCACTGTCAGGTGAGCCGGGCATCATCATCGCAGATGAACCAACCACGGCACTGGACGTTACCGTACAGGCTCAGATAGTAGGTGTTATTCGCGATCTTCAAGAAAAACATCAGGTCGCTTCTGTGGTAATTACCCACGATTTAGGTCTGGTCGCTGAACTCGCCCAACGTGTCATCGTAATGTACGCAGGGCGCATTATCGAGGAGACACCCGTTAATGATCTCTTTGACAGACCGGCCCATCCCTATACACGTGCGCTACTTGAAAGCCGCCCGTCTTCAACACATGATCGTGGCCGTCTTGCCTCAATCACAGGCCTGCCTCCTTCTTCTGCTGATGCAGTGCAGGGATGTGCATTCCATCCAAGGTGTCGTTACGTCAGGGATATCTGCAAGACACACCCCCCGGGGTTGAACCGGATTAGCTCCGAACGTGCGGTCGCTTGTCATTTTCATGAGTCGCTCATGAGCACGCCTTTGACAGGCGCTATTGAGATCAGCAAGGAGAAAAATCCGCGTCCAACGGGTGATGTTGTTCTGAAAGTCAAAGGCCTGAGAAAGTCATTTGCTCAGGTACATGCGGTCAATGGTATTGACTTGGAAGTTCGTCGTGGAGAGACACTTGGACTGGCTGGTGAGTCTGGGTGCGGTAAGTCCACGTTAGCAAGACTTGCAATGGGATTGCTTTCGGCAAATGCTGGAAGCATTGAAGTTAACGGTCGCGAAATATCAGGTCTACGAGGGCAAGCACTGCGAGAGGTGCGTCGCGACATACAAATGGTGTTTCAAGACCCCACATCGTCTTTAGATAGACGTATGACCATTCGCTCGATAATCGCTGAGCCAATGAAAATTGCCGGATGGAATCGAGCCCTTATATCCAAGCGCATTGCCGAACTAATCGATGCCGTGGGATTACTCGAAATCTATCTCGATCGCCTCCCATCTGAACTATCTGGTGGTCAACGTCAACGGGTTGCAATTGCCAGGGCGTTGGCGCTTGATCCAACAGTCATACTGCTGGATGAGCCAACCTCTGCACTGGATGTTTCTGTTCAAGCGCAAGTGGTCAACCTACTTGATGACTTGAGCGCAAAAAGCCAGGCCGGTTTCATTTTCATTTCCCATGATTTAGGTGTACTACGCCATGTGTCCGACCGCATTGCCATTATGTATTTAGGCAAGGTGGTTGAAATTGGCTTGAAAGACGATGTGTTTTCAAATTCAAGACATCCATACACACACGCTCTGCTAGCGTCGATTCCAGTGGACCATCCGAAGGAGCGCACAGCTGAAAAATTTGTTGTCTCAGGGGAGCCGCCAGATCCTGCCAACATCCCGTCGGGCTGTAGCTTTCGCCTACGTTGCCCATTGGCAGATGATCGATGCAGCAAAGAGGTTCCAACGCTCGACCCAGTTTCTCAAAACGGGCACTGCGTTGCCTGCCACTACCGCAATGATTTAGTTCAACTAAGACAACTTTCAAGATCGGCAATCTAGTCGGCTTAACTCAACAAATGGGGCTGTTATTGTCCCATCACATCAGGAGTAGATAAATATGTCGAATATTCGTTCAAAACTGCTTTCAAGTATCGCTGCAAGTGCCATGGCGCTTGCGGCCAGCTCGGCAACGGCTGACAATGTATTACGCTTGGGTCAGACGTCGTCATTGCCAAATCTCAATCCGTATGTTCTGGCGCCTGCGTATGAGCCAATGGTGAACAATCTCTACGATACGCTCACACGCTACGACGCCAATATGGCACCGGAAGCTCGTCTGGCTGAAAGCTGGACTTTTTCTGAAGACGGTTTGAGTTTGACCATAAAGCTTCGTCAAGGCGTGACCTTTCATTCTGGTAAACCGTTTACTTCAGCTGATGTAAAGGCATCGATGGACTTTGTGCTAAATCCGGACAACGGGGCTTTGATCAGCGGTTTCGCAAAGCGGGTCACACAGCTGGAAACACCCGATGAGCATACAGTGGTCATGTCTTTTGAAGCACCGTTCCCAGGCGTGTTTGATTTGTTTGAGCTATTCTTTATTGTTGATATAGAGACATCGTCAGACTTTAGCAAGGATGCCAATGGAACAGGTCCGTTCAAACTCGCCAGTCACGAACCTGGAACGCTGACCCGCCTAGATCGTAATGCAAGTTATTGGAACGGCGCTTCAAGTTTAGAGGCCGTCGAAATTATCACATCACCCAATCAGCAAGCAGCGCTTTTAGCACTGAAAAGCGGTGAGCTTGATCTGGTCACTGAGCTAGGTTGGATTGATGTATTGCCGTTTAGCAGAGATGAAGATTTTACTACAGGCAGTGCACCTTCCGGTGTTGCGCATGATTTGTCACTTAATCTTAAAGTGCCAGTATTGCAAAATCCCAAGGTACGCGAAGCTATTGATCTTGGACTCGATAGAGAACGCATAGCAAGACTCTTTTTTGGTCCTGAAGGTACTACATGGTGCCTGCCGTATAATCCCAATTCGATTGCCTATTTCGAAGAATACGACAATTGTGAGTTCAATCTCGACAAAGCAAAGGCGGCACTGGAATCGTCAGGTGAAACCCTACCTATAGAGTTGAAAATTCTCACCTCTACAGAGCTTCGTACGGAGTACACCACCGTTGCTGAAATCTTGCAGGCAGATCTAGGGGAAATTGGTATTAACTTGACCATCGAAAATCTCGACACTGCCGGTTATCGTGCTGCGTATGCAAAGAACCGTACTTATGAAATGGCCAGTCATGCATTTGGACGTGCTGGTAAGGATCCTTCGGCTCTTCTCGAAACCACTGTAGTTTTCCGTCCAAACGATAATGTGACTGGGTATGAAAACCCAGCGTATGTAGAAGCCGTTAAGGCTGGCGGATCCACACCGGTACTGGAGGAGCGCAGAGCTGCTTATAAAGAAGTGGCTCGTATCTTTCGAGAGGACCGATTCATTCTACCTATCATTCCTCGCATCCGATTGTTCGTTAGTCAGAACGAACTGTCGAATATCGGATGGAGTGCAGATGGTTTCGCTGTTTTCGAAAAGGTTGAAATCGTGGAGTGAGTTAGACGGTGTCCGGCCAGATTGATTCTGGCTGGATCTCTACATGATCGCGCAGGTTTGCCTGCCACTGCAAGGCGTACTGTTTGAGTGCTAACTCGGTGGCTTGATCCAACTCAATAGCCGCTGACGCTGCGTGTGTTCTTGGTGCATTGATCAGCATCGCAGCGCCTACACTGGTACCTGTTGTTGATTCACTGATGTGTACTGTTCGGCCGCTTGCAGCCATTAGCATAGCGGTAAAGACCTTGTCGTGAGCCAGCGGCCCTTCAATATACGTTGGTCCACGAGAGCCAATCAGTTTCATACATTGTTCAGTCATTAGTGCTAGATACATCGCCACTGCACAACCTTGAAGTTTCTCATTACCACATGTTTTGCCCAACCAACGGTGTTGCAAGTCAGGGAAGGGGCCGGTATTTGCAACGACTGAAGGCATCAATTGCAGCGGTGGGGCGCTGTCGCTCGTATCGAAAAAACGCTGCAGATCGTCGGGCTTGCGAGCATCTACGCCTTCCATCAATATCTGATATTCACGCCCTCCCATGAATCGTGCAGATGGCACGGTGTCACCGATAGCATTCACGTTTATCAGTGTGTCCTTGGATTCTTCCAGTGTCATTTGGTCACCGCCCATCGCCATGCTGATGAACCAGGTGCCTGTGGATATCACTGTAAACGAGCCCTTGTGCTTTAGCAGGTAGGGTGCAAGTGATGCATTGGAATCATGAATGCCTGTGTATACCGGTAGTTGCGCTGGTAATCCGAATCTGTCTGCTGTTGTCTTGCTCACGCGGCCCACAAGTTCACCGGAGTGTTTGGTCGGTGGCATAAGGTTTGTCCAGTGCATGTGGTGCACAAGCTCTGAGTAGCACTGTTGGTGTGGGAGATACAGGTCGGTATGACAACCCAGTGAGGTCACGTCGTTGTATTTGTGCCCTGTGAGACGGTAGACCCAATACATCGGCCAGGTCAGCAGTGTTTGTGCCTTGGCGAACTCATCTGGAAAGCGTGTCTGTTGCCAGTACAGCTGTGCACCGATATTCAACCCACCTGGGAGTCGGGGCGAGCCGGTATCAGAAAACACTGGCCGTAGCTTCTGATAGTCGTCGTTTAATTCATCAGGTGATGCACACTCGTAATCCAGAACAGGCAGTGCCAGTTGTCCATTTTCGTCTAGGAGCGCGGCGGTTGCACCGTGGGTCGTGACGGTAATAGCATCGACCTGAAAATTGTTACACAACTGACGAAAGGCATCAGCAAGAAACCTCTCAATAACAAGATGATCGATGGCTGGGTATAAACTGGACTCATCAGTCTTTGCTGGTTGGGTGGTGACATGAAGTTCTTGTGCACTATGGGTATCTACCAACGCCAGTTTCGAATTGCTCTTACCCAGATCAATGACAGCAACATAGCGGTTCATCGACCAGTGCTCGTTACAAGACGTGCCCGAAACCTGCGTAGCAGGATGGGTAGTGCGATGACACCGATCAGTAACAAGCCCACAAAGATAGACATGACAATGCCCGGCACGTTCAACAGTCCCAGTCCGAATGTGACCATACCCATCACCACAGCGGCAATAGCGACGCCCAATATTTTTCCTGAACCACCCAGTATGCTCACGCCGCCCAACACCACCATAGTGACAATTTCCAGCTCCCAACCAACGGCTATGGATGGGCGCGTGGACCCTAGGCGTGAGGTCAGGCAGATAGCGGCAATGGCAGACAGGACACCGGTGAGGACAAACAGAATGAATTTGACTCTGGGTACGCGGATGCCAGAGAACAGGGCGGCGGTGGGGTTGTTGCCGATGGCATACACGCTACGACCAAACGACGTGCGGTGCAAAAGCACGTAGAACATAATGGCCAGAACCACAAACAATACCATCTCAAACGTGATGACCCACCAAACATAACCCTGCCCGAAATAGGCGAAATCTGTTGGGTACCCAGAATACGCTTTGTCACCGAGAATGATGTAGGCGATACCTCGGAAAAGCGACAGCGTACCGATGGTGACAACGATAGAAGGTAAGCCAAGCCCTGCAACAAGAAATCCGTTGAAGGCACCACAAAGCGCTCCAACAACCAGAGCCACTATTATCAGCGTTGTGGTGTCCGCTCCCAGCTGGACAGCAAAGCCCATGCATGTGGACACCAGCGCAATGATGGATGCCACAGAGAGGTCAATTTCCCCTGCGATGATAACCATTGCCATGGCGAACGCAATCATGGCCTTTTCAGTGAAGTTAAAGGTGGCGTCGGATAGATTCCAGGGATCCAGAAAATAGGGCGACGCCTGCACATTCAGGAAGAAAATAAGTATGGCAACGCCGAGTAACAGGAACTCCCAGCTGGCAATAATGCGCGCAATCGAGCCGTTGCGTCTGTCTGGAATGCTAGAGCCCTTGATCTGCTCGTTGCTCATGTGGATTCGGCCTGCTTGAGGATGATGCGTCCAACGCGACGCTCGGAGCGAGCGTTGAATACCACGGCAATAATGATGGCGGCGCCCGATATCGCCTGCTGCCAAAAGGGTGAAATATTGACAACCGGCAAAGCATTTTTGATAACACCCAGAAACAGAGCACCCATCACAGCGCCTGCAACACTACCCATGCCACCAGCGATTGAGATGCCACCAATGACACAGGCAGCGATAACATCCAGCTCAAACCCTGATGCAATATCCACATACGCTACAGCATAGCGCGAGACCCATAAATATCCGGCAAGGCCCGACACCGCCCCGGACAGAGCAAAGGCGTTGAACCGTGTTCTGCCAACATCAATTCCGGTATAGATAGCAGCACTAGGATTGCCTCCTACAGCATAAAATGCCCGGCCCATAGCAGTACGATTAAGCAGTACCACCATGAAGGCAACGATAACAATGGCCGCCCAGGAAAGCACCGGTAGTCCAATCAGATCAAATCGTGGTAGAGCCTTATACTCAGCGCTCATCTCATGCGCATTTACCCATTGACCGTTGGAGAGCAGAAATATAAGGCCCCTGAAAATGGTCAGTGTGCCCAGTGTGACCACAATAGGTGGGATATCCAGTTTCCAGACAAGCAGTCCGTTGATACTTCCCAGTAAGCTACCAATGATAATGGCCATGACCACGAGTAATGGCACAGGCACACCGGGAAAGGCTGCGTTTACCATCGCTGTGCACATACCCACCAGTGCCAGATTGGCTGCCATGGACAGATCAATACAGCGTGTAAGGATGACGGCCATTTGTCCAAGTGCAAGGATAATCAGTATCGAGGTATCGTTGAAAACACCGAGCAATGATTTGGCAGATACAAACGCTGGAAACCGCGTGTACACGAGTGCAAGCAGTGCTAACAGGGCACAGCCCAACAAGGCATCGCGTTTTGTCAGTAATGTCACGCTGCGTTGGCCTCGTCAATGCCTGCAGCAGCCTTCACCAGAATCTCAGGTGTAACGACCTCTCCTGACACTTGAGCAACACGCCGACCTTCGCGCATGACAATAATACGATCAGACATTCCGATGATTTCCGGTATCTCTGAAGACACCATGATCACAGCCAGGCCTTGCGCTGCAAGCTCACGCATAAATGCATGCACCGCAGCCTTGGAACCGATGTCGATACCTTTGGTGGGCTCGTCCAGAATAATAACCGCAGGGCGTGTGGCCAACCATTTGGCGATTACCACCTTTTGCTGATTACCACCGGATAGTTCGCTAACGTTCTGATCAAGTGCGGCGGCCTTGAGTTCAAGTCGCTGGGTATATTCTCTTGCCAATGCGTACTCTTTAGCCATTTTCACAAAGCCTTTATTCGACGTTGAAGTCAATGAGGCCAATGCGATGTTGTCAACAATGGGAAGGGCTGTAATAGCCCCCTGGCCGCCACGATCTTCCGGGACGTAGACAAGCCCGTGTGCTATAGCATCAGCGGGTGAGGTGGGTACCACTGTTTTGTTGTTTATGACCATAGTGCCAGCGCTGGGTCGAGTGATGCCGAACAATGCGTGCATACATTCGCTTCTACCGGCACCTACCAAGCCGTAAAAACCGAGTATTTCGCCCCGTTTTAACGAAAACGATATGTCATCGAACTCGGTAGGATGAGAGTAGCCTTCAACGCGCATGATGGTTTCACCCAGCTCGTTGGCGCGTGGTGGAAACACACCGTCTACCGAGCGGCCCACCATCATTTCTACCAATGCTGAGGAATTGGTATCACTGATTAAACCTTCGCCTGCTGGCTGGCCATCGCGAAACACCGTAAAGTAATCTGCTATCTGGAAAATTTCATCAAATTTATGACTGATGAATAATATGGCTTTGCCATCGGCTTTGAGCTGTTCTACCAGTAAATACAATTCCTGTATTTCCTTGTGTGAAAGGGCCGCAGTGGGTTCGTCCATGATAACCACACGTGCATCAATGGACAGAGCACGAGCAATAGCCACTAGGTGTTTGTTGGCAATGCCAAGATCTCGCAACCGCGCCTTTGGCGAAATGGGTGCGCCTATTCGATCCAGAAGCGATTGTGCGTTGGCGTTCATTGCTGACCAATCCACCAGGCCCCATCGGGTTTTGGGTGCGTGCCCGATAAAAATGTTTTCAGCTACTGACAGATCATCGAACAGTACAGTTTCCTGATGAATCGCGGTGATGCCCAGCTGAGCTGCGCGATGTGGTGTGGCAAGCCTGGTGGGTGTTCCATCGATGACTATTTGACCACCGTCGGGTTGATAGATACCTGTAAGAATCTTGACTACTGTAGATTTACCGGCACCATTCTCTCCAATGAGCGCGGTAACGGAGCCTGGGTACAGTTGTAACGAGACTTCTGAAAGCGCACGCACGCCCGGGAAATCCTTGATGATGGCATCAAGACTCAGTATCGCGTCTTGTTTTTGTGGGTGCTGCTTGGACAACGTTGGCTCAGCGTTTTTGATGGTTGAAAAGTGTGTTTAGAACTTGCTGAAGGCCTGTGAAAAAATACAGACATTCAGCGTGCACATCGCACTACTAAAGGATTGAGAGAGAGCAGACCGACCGTATGGCATCGGCCTCTAGCCCGGACTATTCACGCTTAGTCCAGGGTAGAGCGATTTACAGTTCAGCTTGCAGGATTTAGAAAATATCCTTGAAATCGTCAATGTTGGAGGCATCGTAGACAAACGGATCTGCCATGGCGCCATCAAGTGTGTCGCTGAGAGTCACAGAACCGAGGCGTCCCATGCCTATCTCTCCGCCTGCAGTTGCCTCTGCGTCACCTTGTGACAGGTTGTAGGAGATCATTGCAGCAGCGTAGCCAAGATCAATTGGATTCCAGATAGCGAAGGATTTGGAGGCTCCTGAAGCAACATGTGCTGCCATCTCTGACGGAAGACCAAGGCCAGTTACATTGATTTCACCCGCTTTGCCAGCATCACTTACTGCCTGTGCAGCGGCTACAATGCCTACGGAGGTGGGTGCAATGATAGCTTTCAGATCAGGGTGTGATGACATGAGGCCTTGCGCTTCGCGGTAGCTTTTGTCTGAAAGATCGTCGCCGTATACAGTGGATACCAAATTAATGCCTGGATAGTTACCGGCAACCTTGTTCATCTCTTCAATCCAGATGTTCTGGTTAGTTGATGTGGTTGTCGCAGACAACACACCGACATCGCCACCATCAGGTAAGTGGTCTGCAGCGAGTTTTATAATCATGTTGCCAATCAACGGATTGGATGAGGGGTTCAAGTGCATCTGACGACCCTCTGGCGCAACACCTGAATCCCAAGATATGACGGTGATGCCTCTGTCCATGGCCTTTTTCAACGCTGGCACCAGTGCGTCCTGATCGTTAGCCGAAACTGCAATAGCGTCTACCCGCTGGGCAATGAGTGAGTTAATGACTTCGATCTGTCCTTCAGCAGTTGTATCAGTCGGGCCGGTATAGATAATTTCCACCCCGCCAAGCTCTGCAGCTGCCTCTTCTGCACCTTTTGCCGCTGCCTCGAAAAAGCCAATGCCTAATGCTTTGACGACGAGCGCAATACGCACGTCTTCAGCGTGTGCCGGTGAAATAGCCATACTGCTGCACAATGCGGCAGTGGCCAAGAGTTTTGTTGTGGGTTTCATGCATCCTCTCCTTGTTAAGTGTTGGTCTTTCGTGATGAAGGTCTTGCTGTACAACGTTAACGTCAATTGACGTTA
>JALZVU010000190.1 GCA_023301795.1 Granulosicoccus sp. | reverse complement strand
ACCATCGATCTGAGACGCATGAGTGGCACAAGCAGCTTTGTTGCTACGGATACAAGCAACGGGAGTATTCGCAAAGGTTCATTTCGGGCAGAACGACAGACCTGGATTGCACCGTATTCTGGAGACTGGGTACTGTCCATAAAGCGTTAAGGTGGTGCGATAGGGGGCTAGATAACCAGCGGTTCGATATGCAGCTGCACGCCGAACCGCTCTTGAACACGATCAATAATCTGGTTGGCAAGCTCAATAATCCGCTCGCCAGATGCATCACCGAAATGAACCAGCACAAGTGCCTGTTTTTCGTAAACACCGACACCGTGTTGTTTTACGCCCTTGAATCCCAACGAATCGATCATCCAGCCTGCGGATATCTTTGCGCTTTGTGTATCAACAGGATAGACAGGCAGCTTGGGATGCGCCTGTTTTAACGCCGCAGATTTCTGTGTTGATACGATAGGGTTATGAAAGAAACTACCCGCGTTGCCAATTAGGTCAGGGTCGGGTAATTTTGATTGTCGGATGCTGATCACTGCATCTCTGATTTGCTGTGGCGTTGGCGGCATCTGATGGCATTCTTCCAGATAGCTGTGCAGATCCTTGTAGGCATACTTCAACGCGTGTTGTTGTCCGAGTGATAACGTCACCTTGCTGATTATGTACTGACCTGTATTTTTCTTGAACATGCTGTGTCTGTAAGAGTAATCGCCGTCATCTTTGGAGAATTCATGCCATTGCTGGCTACCAATGTGAAACGCTCGAACGCTTTCAATCAACTCTTTAACCTCTACGCCGTAGGCACCGATATTCTGAACAGGGGCCGCACCTGCAGTTCCAGGGATAAGCGATAGGTTTTCGAGGCCGTTAAGCCCATGTAGCAGTGTGTCGTGCACCAGGTGATCCCAGTTAGCACCAGCGCCCACGCTCACCAAAGTCTGGTGAGCTGTACCTGTTGCATCATAGTGAATGGTATCGTCGCCAAGATGTAGGGCCAAGCCTGGGATATCTTGTGTCAAGACGATATTGCTACCTTCGCCAATCACCCTTAGTGGCCACTTATTGCTGTGTGCAAGGGCCACAGCTTGTTCAATCTGTTGGTCGTTGCTTGCCACCACAAAGTGCTCGGCAAGCTGATCAAACCCTAAGGTATTGTGCTGGCGCAGCGAGTATTGCTTGTGTACTGATAATGCGTTCAACGGGTTGCGCTCTCAATTTTCGGCCAGGCAAATCCCAACGTGACAGATCTGGCCACCAGTAATACAAAGTAGGCTACCCAGACTCCTGAATTGCCCAAGGCGGGTACCGCAACGGCGGCCGCTACCAGAAACAGCCCCAATGATATCAACATACTATTGCGCATACTCGCTGTCTGCGTTGCGCCGATGAATACACCGTCTAGCAGAAAGCTCCAAATGCCCACCAGTGGCGCTGCCACAACCCACGGTAGCCAGATGGCAGCTGCCTCTCGCGTTGCTTGATCAGTGGTGAGTAACGCGATAATTGAAGGGCCGCTCAGTGAAAATACAGCGGCAAAAACAATCGCCGCAATGGCACCCAGTACCACTGCTGCACGTATGGCTCGTTGCAATAAGGCTTTGTTACGACGACCCACAGCAAACCCGGTTAGCGCCTCGCAAGCATCAGAAAAACCATCCATACAATATGAAGCGAAGTGCACCATGTGCAGCAGCACAGTATTGGCTGCCAGTATCACAACACCTTGGCGACTACTCAGTACGGTCATCCAGTAGAAGGCGAATGTGAGGCATAGGGTTCGGATAAAAAGATCACGGCTGATTCTGAAGTAGCGCAGTAAATCGTCACGACTGAATAGCCATTGCCCAATATTACCTTCGATGATTGCAGCTTTTATCAGATGCCTGAGTAGATACAGGCCTGCGAACAGGGTGATGTACTCGCTAATGACGGTAGCCAATGCAACCCCACTGATGTTCATATCTGTGAAGCGAAAGAAGGCGATGTTAAGTGCAACGTTCAACAGATTGAGGAGTAGCTGCAAGCCAAGCACCCAGCGCATTTTCTGAAGCCCTATAAGCGTCCCCAGGATGGCGTAGTTCAGTAGGGTGGCAGGTGCTGAAAATATCCGAACATGGAAGTAGCGCGCAGTGAGCTCTTGCCATTGCGCGTTGTCTTGCATGGCGGCAAGCCCGATGGACAGAAGCGGTACTTGCAAAAGCAGTAGCGCTAAGCTGAACACGCAGCCAAGAAGCAGGGCGCGCACGCAAATGCGACCGATACTGACATGGCTGTTAGCACCATAGGCCTGCGCTACCAGGCCTCCCGTGGCCATTCGTAAAAAGCCAAAAACCCAGTAGATACTGCTGAAGATCACTGCCCCGACAGCGGTGGCTGCCACCCATTCCGGTGAGCCCATACGGCCCATAACAGCAGTATCAACAATACCGACAAGCGGCACCGTGCTGTTGGAAATCATGACAGGCACAGCCAGTGTCAAGACATGGCGGCGCCACTGTTTGGGGGATGCGTTTTCGTCCAGCACGGGGTGGATGATACGGGGATTTGAAATCTAAGTGTATCGACCAAGCGTTTCGGTTAAGGGTGTTTGCCGGAGGGTGCAGGTGGTCGAGACGAAATTTTACGCAGTTGGGTGATTTGTCTGGCGCAGGTGTAAATCGGCGTTATAAGTATCGCCCACAAAAAACGCCGTGGTGTTCTCAAGATACTAAAGAGAACAACCACGGCGTTCATGTAGATCTGCCGCTGGAAGAATGCTTAACCTGCGGCAACTACGGAGCTGCCAGTAAGCAACTGGCCGGTATCGTTACGCTTACCGGCACAAACAAATCAAGCAGATTGAACAGCCTTTAACTCAACATTGTGCGACTGATCTGGACGTCCGATACAGTCATATGTGAAACCGTTTTCACGCATTGTCTCTGGCTCGTATAGGTTACGTCCGTCAATCACCAGTTGGTTTTTCAGGCCCTTCTTCAGTACATCCATATTTGGACTACGGAATTCACGCCATTCTGTGTTGATCAACAGTGCATCACAGCCGTCAACGGTGTCATTGGCTGTTCCAACAAGCTCCAGACGCTTTTCGTCAGGATAGAAGTGACGCATTTCTTTCATGGCTACTGGATCGTAGGCGCGTACTGTTCCGCCGTGCTCAAAAATGGATTCGATAAGAACGCGACTGGGAGCTTCACGAAGATCATCGGTGTTTGGCTTGAACGACAATCCCCAAATGGCAAACTTCTTACCTTCGATGTTGTTGTCATAGTGCTTCATGAGCTTTTCAAATAACACGTGCTTCTGGCGATCGTTAACGGCGTCCACTGATTGCAGTAACTGTGCTTCGTAGTTATTTTCACGTGCAGTAGCAATGAGTGCTTTAACATCTTTAGGGAAGCAAGAGCCTCCATACCCGCAGCCAGGATAGATAAAGTGATAACCGATGCGCGGGTCTGAACCGATACCAACGCGGACATCTTCGATATCAGCGCCGAGTCGATCAGCGATGTTGGACAGCTCGTTCATGAAGCTGATTTTTGTGGCTAGTAGTGAATTAGCGGCGTACTTGGTAAGCTCAGAAGACTTGCGGCTCATGAACACCAGACGGTCACGACGATTTCTGCAAAACGGTGCATACAATTCACGCATTACTTCAGATGCGTATTCGTCGTTTGTGCCGATAACAATCCGGTCAGGCTTCATGAAATCTTCAATAGCCGCGCCTTCTTTCAGGAACTCAGGGTTTGACACTACCGCGTAGGGTAGGGTCAAGCTGCGCGCCTTCAGGCCAGTGGCAATAACTTCTTCGACCATATCGCCAGTTCCGACAGGCACTGTTGATTTGTTGACAACAATTTTTCGGTCTGTCATGCGATCGGCGATGGTTTTAGCCACGGCTGCTACGTATTGCATGTCGGCAGATCCGTCTTCGCCAGGAGGCGTGCCCACTGCGATGAATTGCACTTCACTGTGCGCTACTGCTTTATCCATATCCGTTGTGAAATCCAGACGTTGAGCTTCCACATTGCGCTTGATAACATCATCAAGGCCTGGCTCAAAGATCGGAATAATGCCTTTCCTAAGGTTCGCTACCTTAGTTTCGTCGACATCTACGCATAATACTTCATTGCCTACATCGGCAATGAGTGCGCCTGTTACCAGACCAACGTAGCCTGACCCATAAATGGTAATTTTCATCTTTTGTCCTGTTTAATGATGCCAGCCCTGAGCTGGCTCGGTAGAGCGCGCTGAAAAATCCGATTGAGTCGTTCAAGAAGGCTTCTCGACAATAGCGATTGTTGCGATGACGCAGTAGATCGGCAATGTGCAAACAGCTTCCGTGGGTTATTTAGCGCTGGTAGTCAAGATGGTCCGCATTATACAGACCCATCAATCGTCAGTTCTGTGAAACTATCAAGTTATTGAGCGTGAATCGTGCCACAGAACCGCTTTCGCTATGCCAGTCTTGTACAAGCTTTGGTAATAAGGGCGATTTGAGGCGTATTCGGTACCAAGAAAGTATAGATGTTACGTTACACGTGGGTGGTGAGCCAGTGGCAAAGCGTTGTTGCGTTAGCGGCAAACGCACCTTGGTAATTTACATCGATCGAGATATCCGTGGGTATAGCGGTTGGGTTACCAGTATCCCACCAGCATTTCTCGCTTACCGGGAGGTCCGGGTAGTTTGTTAACGCGCAGGCCGGCGGCCAGCATAGCGCGCCTGACGTGGCCCCTTGCAGAGTAGGTGCTCAGGCGCCCGTCAGGTGCCAGTACGGCAGCAAGTCTGGCTATGAACTGGGGGCTCCAGCATTCTGGGTTAGCATCGGCGCTGAAGGCATCGAGATAGATCGCGTCAAAGTCAGTTTGGCATGTTGTTTTGAAGCACGTATTGGCGGCATCAATCAAGTGAAGTTGCAAGCGTATGTTCTCTGCCAGCTCAACATCTGTTGCAGCGGTGTGAACAGGCACTTCAGCAATCGCGCGTGGCCTAGACAAATGCTCCGCGGGCTCTGCTGTTAGAACAGTATTTTCGTGCTGCGCGGGCACCGAAGCCAGTGCATGATCCACCATCCTCAGCATCGCCTTAAACAGTTCGGGCGCTATTAACAATTCATTGTATTCAAGCTGTCGGATAACACTCGATTCAGCCAGATCGTGCTCAAACGCGTGGTAGTTCAGCGATGCGTTGTGCAGCTTGGCAAGATCTGCGGTGAGTAATGTGTTGAGTCCTAAGCCAAAGCCGATTTCCAGAACGTTCGTAGCCTGACCCTGCTGCAATCGCTCGCTAACACCACTGGCGTCCAGAAACACGTGACGTGCCTCCGTCAGTGCGCCATTTATTGAGTGGTAGGTTTGCGAGTAGCGCACGCTATCAAGGGTGCGTGAGCCGTCATTTGTCAGTTTGAGGGTAGTCAAATCTAGCTCTTCAGGCAGGCCAGACGTTAGTCATCCAGATGTTTTAACAATCTGACAAACGCTCTTGCAGCCTGTTGATTCGGTCGAAATACACTCTGGAGCTGTGTAGCATTGGCACTCTGGCACGCGCTATCCAGTTGATCAGGTTGCGTCCTGCCACCAGCGTTTTCTGGGCTTCTTCCATCACATACTGACATTCACGCGAGCAGTTTGGCTGAATGTGTGGCTGCACGGACGCGAGTGTTTCACCGGTGGCGACAAATTGCGGCCAGATGTCGAATATATGTATGTCCGATTTCATGGTCTCGCATTCGTGCTTGGCAGCGCTTGCGTAATTATCGATCAGGGGTGCAATTTCGGAGAATTCTGGTCGCGCACAATAGGTTTCTTTGATCAGGTCTGCCAGCTTGTCGATGCAGGCCATGGCTTGCGCCACTTTGATAAAACGTGATTCGTAATAGGCATTGATCGGCAGTGTGAACGCGCGAAATGGCTCGCCCCACACCTCATCGATACCTTCTTCGCCGCTAAAGTGCTTTACTTCCTTGCCAAGCTCCAGCGCCTCCTTAAAGTAGTCACCGCATGCCCGCATAAGCTCGTTGTCTCGGCTTATGCGTACGCCTTTCTCTTCGAGTTCCACCACCGCTGTAAAGATATCGGTAGCGCGGTTGAACAGTGCGCCCGCAAGCATAGCGGCATTGACACGCTTGAGCGCGAGGTCAGTCTGGTTGTTGTAAAACGTGCGTGCGGTGTCAAGCCGATCCCCGGGGGTATTGATGCCAGGTTCTGTGTGATGAAAAGCACGGCGGGTGAGGTTATCGATCAGAGTTTTGCGAGACGCAAGAGACTCTGCCAGTGGCTCGTAGTAGCGGACCCAGTAGCCGTGGTAATAGACATAATCGGCGCCGTCGACGGTTCGCCTTGAGCCGTTTTCCAGCTCGGGAGTCTGCATGAGGACAGTTGGTTTGTAGGCCCGAATGGGCCGGCTGCTAACCTGAACTAATGGCATTTAACACCGGTGTTACAACGTAGTTGCGCGAAGTATAACGAGATGGAAAGGCAAAACCGGCGATGGCATGAACAAATCACCTTCGGTTTTCCATTGTGAAAATGCAATAGTTGGGCTGTAGTCAAATAATGTGTGTAGCCTTTGTGCCCTAAGTTAATGAAATAAATGACATTTATCGTGTAACTTGCAGTGTGATGAGCGTCACAAAAATTGATTTATTACCGTTTTATTCACAGGTTAAAAGAATGTTGATTACAAGATCCAATAGACCAAAATATTGTCTATTGATGATGCGTGATCATGGAAACAGCCGCCCACTTTAATCACGCTGAAGATTTACGCAGGTTGCTGTCAGGCAACGACCCAGAATAATATGTGTTTGCCAGCACCCAGTTTGCACCGACTGGTATCACG
>JALZVU010000189.1 GCA_023301795.1 Granulosicoccus sp. | reverse complement strand
GGTTCCTCAGGTGGTAGTACTCCAAGCACAGGTGGCGGCAACGGTACACCTTCGATTACTAGCCCTTCAGCCGGATCAACCTTTGGCGGTAGCAGCCAAGGAATCACATGGAACGATGGCTCGCTCAATGTCGGCCAGTGGTGGGTAAGAGCCGGCTCAGCCTCAGGCGAGCGAGATCTGTACGACAGCGGCCGGATCACCAATGCCGGGCAACGCTCAATCACTCTCACAGGCCTGCCTACTGACGGCCGCACTATCCATGTTAGCCTCTATCACCGACCAGCTTCTGGTTCTTGGACAGAGCAGCGTTTTACATTCAGAGCGTCTTCTAACGATGGCAGCTCAGGCGGAAACACAGCTCCTCCCCCTCCAACTACTGGCGGAAGCACTGAGCCTTCGTTTGCCAGTCCATCGGCTAACGCTACGCTTTCAGGAAGCTCGCAGCAATTCTCCTGGAACGCAGGTTCAGTCAACGTCAGCCAGTGGTGGTTTCGTGTAGGTTCATCTGCTGGGACGTCGAACTTTTTTGACAGCGGCCGAATCACAAACGGTAGTCAGCGTTCTATAACGGCCACCAATCTCCCCACAGACGGACGCACGCTGCACGTTGGCTTGCACTACAGACCCTCGTCAGGTAACTGGAAGGAAATTCGTTACACAGTACGTGCATCGTCGTCAGGCGGTAGCAGTTCTGGAGGCAATGATTCTTCAGGTGGAAACGACTCGGGCAACGACAATTCCGGGAGTTCCAACAATCCTCCAGCACTGAACCTGAACAACGTGCGCTGGCTCCATACGGACGTTTCAGATTGGGCGGTTACCGCGCGTATGCCAAGCGTCACTGTCAGTTCACGAAATGGCCAAGTCTGCCTGAACTACGACAAGGCCAACAGCTGGCCCTCAAGAAATCTCTTTGGCGCTGATCTTGTAGGCAATGCATGGGTGTTCATCTGGAATGCGTCAGAAAGTGTATGGTACGGCGCTACATGGGAATGGCTACGTCCAGGACAGACCTGTAAAAACGCTTCTGCTGTAGACGGCAACCATATCAAGCAAAATCCCTATTCTGCAAGCAGTGGCTGGGAGCCGAGTAGTGGCGAGACTCTATACTTCATGGTTAGTGGACTGGCACGCAACGGTACGCGTAACGTCAACGAGCGAACTCGTCCTGTGAAGGTAATCTGGCCATAGGACTTCGCGCTTCCTAGCCCGGACTATTCATGAATAATCCGGGCTGGAGTCTAGTGAGTTAGTTTTTTGAAAAGCCCCCTGCTTCGTCGAGATGCAGGGGGCTTTTTTTTGGCCGCATTAAATCACTCACCTGAGATATTTTACGTGACTGATGCTCAGGGTTATTCGGCACCGCACTCAAAGAGCCTCTTTATAAACAGCCTTATCAACCTTCAGGTAGGCCACCCCTTCATCCAACCTGATAACCACTTCCTCCACCCCGGGGATTTTTGAAAGGGTTTTCATTACCTCATCGGTGTGTTGTTGATCATCAGCACTGAGCGGATGACGGTGCGTTGCCATCTTGCGCGGCGGTTTGAACTTGATGAGCATCCCGGCCCACACAACACACAACAGCCCCATGACGGTGTAGAGGCCGACAGCACCCACCGTACCGTAAAGCCATCCAGCTCCGGCGCCTCCTACAAAAGCACCCAGAAATTGACTACTGGAATAGATACCCATGGCGCTGCCTTTGGCAGCAGCAGGCGCGATTCTGGAAACCAACGAAGGCAGCAGAGCCTCCAGCGTGTTTAAAAAACTGAAAAACGCAGTAATACCTATAAACAGCAGCACTGCATTGGTGGGCAATGAAAGATAACCCGGGCCTGCAAACAACAGTTGCGTCGCGCCGATCCCACCGATGCAAAAGAGTAAAACGCCCCGCATGGCGCGCTTTTCTCCTTGAATGATCAACGGAATCATCACACCAATAGATAGGACAACAGCAGGCAGATAAATAAGCCACTGCTTGTCGATAGCCACGCCTGCATCGAGTAGCCCCAAAGGCACCGCAAAAAATATCGCCGTTATCAACAGGTGCAACATAAAGATACTGCCATCAAGACGCAACAGCTGTGAATTTCGAAGCAGCTTTTTTACAGTGTCAAAGTTCGCACCTGTATCTGAGTTGTACTGACAGCGCTCAGGGTTCGGTACGGTTGTATGCAACAACACGATAGCAACAAGCGCCGTAATAGCAGTCAACCAGAACAATCCATCAATGGAAAACCAGCCAATGAGCAGTGGCCCTAGAATCAGCGCCGCGACAAAGGCAAGACCAATGCTGGCTCCAAGGCTTGCCATGACCTTGGTGCGCTGCTCGTCGCGCGTAAGATCAGCGGCTAACGCCATCAGAGCTGCCGAAATAGCACCCGCCCCCTGCAGCGCACGCCCCAGAATGACACCATAAATTGACTCGGAGGTTGCCGCTACAACACTGCCCAGAAACAGCAGTATCAAGCCGAGAGTAATGACATTCTTGCGCCCTATCCTGTCGCTGAGCATACCGAAAGGAATCTGGAAGCACGCCTGCAGCAAGCCATACATCCCGATGGCCAGCCCTACCAGAAACGGTGTGCTATCGGTGTAGTGGTCACCAAACAAACTGAAGACTGGCAGCACAATGAACAGGCCCACCATCCTGACTACATAGATCAATGACAGTGACCATGCAGCACGACGCTCTGCGGGCAACAAGGCGCTTGATGTAGAGGTTTTACTCATAGCCGAAACAATCAATCAGTCTTTTGCTCAAAAGAGCGCTCATCGTGGCTTGGAAGCCTGTCCAAAACAGGAACTTGTCCAAGCACCACACAAAAAACAGCACGTTCCTGATCTCACACAAAACACGCCGTCAAGCAACACACACACTCACGGTATAGTATCAGCCCATATAGATCGATTTTCCCTGCATGCTCAATCAACCACGCCCCGAAGGAACAACATACTAGCGATGGATACCATCCGCATCAGGGGCGCGCGTACGCACAACCTGAAAAACATCGATGCTGATCTGCCACGCGACTCGCTCATCGTCATCACAGGTCTGTCTGGCTGTGGCAAGTCATCACTGGCATTTGATACGCTGTTTGCCGAGGGGCAGCGTCGTTATGTGGAGTCCCTGTCAGCCTACGCGCGGCAGTTTTTGTCCGTAATGGACAAGCCTGATGTCGATATGATCGATGGGCTCTCGCCCGCGATTGCCATTGAGCAGAAATCCACCTCACATAATCCGCGATCAACGGTTGGCACGATTACAGAGGTCTACGACTACCTGCGACTACTTTTTGCACGTGCCGGTACGCCGACCTGTCCAGAGCACGGAGAAGTGCTGGAGGCACAGACTCTTTCGCAGATGGTTGATCATGTGCTCGCATTACCTAAAGGTCAGGCGCTAGCGTTACTTGCACCCGTGGTGAAAGAGCGCAAAGGCGACCACGCAACGTTGATCGAGCGGCTCCGTGCTCAAGGTTACATAAGGGCTCGCATCGATGGCGTGATAACAGAGTTGGAAGGTGACATTACGCTGCCCGCAAAACAAAAGCACAGCATTGATGTGGTGGTAGACCGTTTCAAGGTACGTGATGACCAACGCTTGAGACTGGCCGAATCATTCGAGACCGCAACCACTCTGGGTGAAGGCAATGCCATCATCACCGCATTGGATGGCAGTGGCGATGATATTGTGTTTTCCACCCGATTCGCCTGCAGTCAGTGCGGATATTCGCTGGTAGAGCTTGAGCCTCGGGCCTTCTCCTTCAATAGCCCTCAAGGCGCATGCTCGCACTGTGACGGTTTGGGTGTCAGTCAGTACTTTGACGAGAGTTTGATTGCAACGCGACCGGACATCAGCCTTGCCGGCGGCGCGGTGCGCGGATGGGATCGACAGAATCCTTACTATTTTCAGATGATTCAATCGCTAGCAGCCCATTACACGTTTGACGTTGATACCGTCTTCAATGAGCTACCTGACAAAATACAGAAGATGTTGCTCTATGGCTCTGAGGGTGAAGAGATAACGTTCACCTATCAAAGCGAGAAAGGGCGTGGCTCGCGAGAATCGGTGCGAGCGTTTGAGGGTGTTATTCCTAATCTACAACGCCGCTACCGCGAAACCGAATCCAACACAGTTCGTGAAGAGCTTTCCAAACTACTCTCCAGTGAAACATGCCCAGACTGCAAAGGTGCCCGTTTGAATACGGCCGCAAGGCATGTACTGGTTGGCGGTCATACCTTGCCGTCCATCGTTAGCTTGTCCATCGGTGATAGCGTCAAGCTGATAGGTGACTTGCAACTGAGCGGACAACGAGCTGCCGTAGCTGTAAAAATTACCAGTGAGATCCAGCAACGATTAAACTTTCTGGTGAACGTTGGCCTCGACTACCTGTCGCTGGACAGAAGTGCGGACACACTGTCAGGTGGTGAAGCACAACGCATCCGGCTTGCCAGTCAGATAGGTGCAGGCCTGCAGGGCGTCATGTATGTACTGGATGAGCCGTCTATCGGTTTGCATCAACGAGACAATGACAAACTGCTGGGGACGCTAGCCTACCTGCGTGATCTAGGCAACACGGTAATTGTCGTGGAACACGATGAAGATGCCATACGAGCAGCAGATCACGTGATTGACATAGGCCCGGGGGCTGGCATACATGGCGGGCATATCGTTGCCTCTGGACCACCGCAGAGCGTTATCAACAACCCAAACTCTATTACGGGCCAATATCTGTCAGGCGTGCGGTCTATAGAAATACCGGTCCGTAAAACGCCAGGCAAGCAGTTCATCACCATTAAGAAAGCGCAAGGCAACAATCTGAAAAGTGTGGATGTAAAAATCCCCGTTGGCCTGTGTACCGTTGTAACGGGCGTTTCAGGTTCGGGCAAATCTACTTTGGTGAACGATACGCTCTATCACAATGCCGCCAACACCATAAACAACGCTCGGCATAAATGTGCAAAGGTTGGCAGCATTACCGGGCTGACCATATTTGACAAGATCGTTGCCATTGATCAAAGCCCTATCGGTAGAACACCACGCAGTAATCCTGCCACCTACTCTGGCCTGTTTTCTCCCATACGTGATCTTTTTGCAGGCACACATGAGGCTCGATCGCGCGGGTATAAAGCTGGCAGGTTCAGTTTCAATGTGAAAGGTGGGCGTTGCGAAGCTTGTCAGGGTGATGGTCTGATAAAAGTTGAGATGCATTTTCTACCCGATGTTTATGTGCCTTGCGATATTTGTGAGGGCCGCCGCTACGATCGTGAAACGCTCGACATCCGTTACAAGGGACATAATATCCATCAGATATTGTCGATGACGGTAGAGCAGGCGAATGAGTTTTTTGCCGCTGTTCCGACACTACATCGCAAGCTGCAAACCATGATGGATGTGGGTCTGTCCTACATCACCCTTGGCCAGAACGCGACAACTCTGTCTGGCGGTGAAGCCCAACGCATTAAACTGGCTCGTGAGTTATCCAAGCGCGACACCGGCGATACGCTTTATATACTGGACGAGCCGACAACTGGCTTGCATTTCGAGGACGTTAAAGCACTCTTGATTGTATTGCAGAGGCTTCGCGATGCAGGCAACACCGTGGTTATCATCGAGCATAATCTGGATGTTATTAAAACAGCTGACTGGATTATCGACATGGGGCCTGAAGGTGGTCAGGGTGGCGGCACGGTGGTGGTCGATGGCCCACCCGAGGTGATCATGGCGTGTGATGCGTCGTATACCGGCTACTATCTTAAGCGCATGCTGAATCCAATCGCAGAAACTAAGGACAGCGTAAAGAGTTCCAGGAAGACAGCATCGGTTGCAAAGTCGAAGGCTGCATCAGCGGCGAAAACCAAAAGTAAATCATCAACAAAGCTCAGCCTGCCTGCTAAGCCTGCTAAGCCTGCTAAGCCTGCTAAGCCTGCTAAGCAAAGTTAGTATCGTAGACTATTAAATCGATACAACACCCTAGATGCTACGCCAATTACTGCTTCGAATAGGAGCTAATACACAATCCCAAAACTGGGGCGTCGCCTTCATGATGAGCGGTATGTTCATCGTGCCAATCATGGACGCTATTGCTAAAATTCTGGGTAGTGATATGTCACCCATGCAGATAACCTGGGGACGGTTTGCGTTTCAAATGGTGTTTATGGGCGCAGCTATTCTGCTGACACTAGATCGCTCTGCATTAGTGCCAACACGTCCCAAGGTTCACGCTATTCGCGGCATTCTGCTCGCTATTGCCACAACATTCTTTTTCTTTTCGCTTCTGTACTTGCCATTGGCAAACGCTATTGCCATATTCTTTGTACAGCCTATGGTGTTAACGCTGTTGTCAGCCTTAGTGCTAGGTGAGAGCATTGGCTGGCACAGGCGGGTTGCTGTAGCAACAGGATTTGTGGGCGCTTTACTCATTATTCGTCCGGGTACCGATGCTTTTACCTTGGCATCGCTGCTACCGTTAGCAGCGGCAGTGTTTTTTGCCTCCTACCTTGCATTAACACGCTCAGTTGCCAACGTGGACCACCCCCTCACCATGCAGTTCTCATCAGCCGTTAGCGCTGCTATTTTCATGGCAATAGTGCTAACTGCGGGAAGCTTCAGCACATCGCCCATGTTCCAACCCAGCCTTCCGGATCTGCAGCAGTTGGGCCTTATGGCAGCCATCGGACTCATTGCAGCCGTTGGTCATTTATTGGTCGTTATTGCTGTAAACCGAGCGCCCACCTCGATGCTGGCACCGTTCGGGTATATCGAAATCATATCGGCCACAGCACTAGGCTGGTGGGTATTCAATGACTGGCCAGACACGATGTCATGGCTGGGTATCAGTGTCATCGTTGCCAGCGGGATGTATGTGCTGTTTCGTGAGAATCGATTGAAGACGTCGCCTTCCAAGTCACAGTAGTTCTATCGGTACTAATCTAACGCCAGTCAGAGTGGGTTTAAACAAACCACCCTAGCCCAGCCTGAACTATCCATGAAACTCACAAACCTTTCACTGGAAGTGATTAGGTGACTTCACGGATGATCAGGGCTAGTACTCAGCCCCTGCTCCCAATTCCCGTGCTAGCAGAGCTTCAACCGCATCATGCGGACTCACGCCTTCGACCACAATACGATAGATCTGCTCAATAATCGGCATCCGTACACCAAGGCGCTGAGCTTGCTCATATACCGCACGAGCAGCACCGATACCTTCCACCACCTGACCTATCTCAGCAGCAGCGGCATCAATGGATTTGCCTGCAGCCAGTGCTAATCCCATGCGCCGGTTTCGTGATTGATTATCAGTGCAGGTCAGGACAAGATCTCCCATGCAGGCCAAACCGATAAACGTCTCCTCTTTTGCCCCCATCGCCATCCCTAAGCGCGATAGCTCCCGCAGACCTCGATTAATTAATGCAATACGGGCATTGGAGCCAAAGCCCAGCCCATCAGACATACCAGCACCGATAGCCAAGGCGTTTTTAACCGCTCCGCCAATTTCCACACCAACAATATCCGTCGAGGTATATGCGATGAAATTTCTGGTGCGTAAACAATCAGCCATGGTAGTTGACCACGCCTCATCAGAGCCTGCAACCGTAATCGCTGTGGGCAGCCCCGCACCCACCTCCAGAGCAAAGGTTGGCCCAGAGACAACCGCATAGTGTTGACACTCAGGAAGTACTTGCTTAACCACCTGATGCGGCAACAGGCCAGTATCCAGTTCAAAACCTTTGGTCGCCCAGGCAAGCTCCAAGGTCTCTAGCTCATCTCGTTTAGTTTTGCGAATATCCTCTAACACCTGTCGAAACGCATGGCTGGGTATGGACACCAACAAACGTGATCCAGTGCTGAGTGCCTGCTCCCAGTCAGCAAACACTGTGAGATTCTCGGGAAACGCAGAACCCGGCAAATAGCGCTCGTTGAAACCTGCGCCTTGCAACGTGCGCATCTGCGCAGCATCACGCCCCCACAACCCCACACTGTTACCTGCTCTGGCAAGTTGAATGGCAAGCGCAGTCCCCCAAGAACCTGCACCAATAACGGTTATCTGACCGGCTTCATGGTTGGTGGTATTCATAACGCTCATTCCAAATAACTCCTGCTTTGGAGTGCTCCAGTTTGCACAGCCCACTGGCGAGCGTAATGCCCCTCTGTGACCAACAACTGTGCGTGGGTTCCTCGCTCAACAATATGCCCATGTTCAAGCACAATGATCTCATCAGCGGCCACAATAGTACTCAGGCGATGAGCTACAACCAGCACGGTTCGCTGTTGCGAGATAACGGCCAGTGAGCGCTGAATAGCCGCTTCGGTTTCATTATCGACAGCGCTGGTGGCCTCATCAAGAATCAAGATGGGTGGATCTTTGAGTATGGCACGCGCTAACGATAGCCGTTGTCGCTGCCCACCTGAGAGTTTAATGCCACGCTCACCCACCAAGGTCTGAAACCCTTGTGGCAAGGCATCGATAAACTCTGATGCTTCTGCTGCAACAGCGGCTGCGTGTACCCTTTCGTCAGATGCCTTGGGGTTGCCATACGCTATGTTGTCCCAGATACTACCTTCGAATAGAAAAACATCCTGACTGACAAGACCAATACCCTCGCGCAAACTATGCAGGGACAACTCATCAACGGGGGTATCATCGATAAGAATGTGGCCTGCAGTTACCGGGTAGAAACGTAGGAGCAACTTTATCAGAGTGGATTTGCCTGATCCTGTCGTACCCACCAGAGCCACGGTGGTGCCCGCCTTGATCTCAAGCTTTATATTCTCAATACCCGATTGAGTGTTTGGATAATGAAAAGTCACTTCATTAAAGATGATGGAACCAGGCTTACCCGCTGTCATTTGAGCGGTACCGGTATCACGCACCTCGGTCTCGGTCTCAATGAGTGCAAGAATACGACGAGTACTGGCCATAGCCCGCTCATACAAATCCACCGTTTGCGCCAATCTTGTCAAAGGCCACAGCAAACGCTGAGTGAGAAACACAAGCATGCCATAGGCACCCACGTTCAAGTCGCCATCGAGCGCCATCATCCCACCCAGAATAAACGTTGCCATAAAGCCTGCAAGAATAGCCATACGAATCAACGGTACAAACGCCGAGCTTATCCTGATGGCTTTGCGGTTCGCTTGCACATACTCATTACTCGCCAAGGCCAGGCGCTCACTCTCTCGAGATTCGGAGGTAAACGCTTTAATCGTTGCCATACCACCAATATTGTTGCCAAGGCGGCTGGATAATTCACCCACTTTGGCACGCACATCGGCATACAACGGCGTGGCTCTGCGCATAAAGAAGAACGCGCCCCAGATAATCACAGGGATAGGAGTTATCGCAAGCAGCGCAATGGTTGGCGAGATATAGAAAAATACCGCGCCGATGAGGGTCACGCTGACAAACACTTGCAGAAAGTCGTTTGCGCCGCCGTCAAGAAACCGCTCCAGCTGGTTTACATCATCATTGAGAATTGCCGTGAGCTCGCCCGAACTTCGGGATTCAAAAAATCCCATGTCCTGACGCTGTACTTGATCGTAGGCGTCCTGACGAAGATCTGCCTGTAAGTCCTGAGCCAGATTGCGCCATAAAATCAAGTATAGAAACTGGAATAAGGACTCACCTGCCCAAATGAGCAAAGTAAGAAACGCCAGCACAAGGATTTGTCCTTGCGGGGTTTCAATACCCATGCCTGCAAGAAAGCTCTCCTGCTGATTCACTACAACATCAATGGCTACCCCGATCAGGATCTCCGGCATGATGTCGAACAGGGTGTTCAGTGCAGAGCAGGTACTGGCAAGAACGATGCGTCGACGATAGCCTTTCGCATAACGTAAAAGATGTAGCAAGGCACCAAAACTGGTTGCAGCTTCACTCATGGTTGATAGGCTTTTCAGTCAAAAAAGACAGGCCAGTGATCACCAACCTGTCTAATACTCTAGCAGCTAAGGCGTACTTCGAGCAGTCTTGAGGCGTTCATAAGACATTGTTGGAAAATCTGACAACCCTACTCTAGGGAATCCCAGCTTTTTTTGAACTTCACCGACAACTTCTGTGTTGTTTGCGCTGCTCGCGCATTCAACCATACTGATCAACTATGTCGCTGATTTTTTAATAATACTAGTCAGTCTGGCCACCACGCCTAAAAAGTGTTGAACCATTGACACAAATGAGCCACTCGTCAATACTGCAAAGCGATCATTGTGTTTTAGCTGTGACAGAGAAGATCCCCAGTCCGTAACTTCTCACCTGAGCCAAACGCATCCAACCGTTAGCGAGGGACGCCGATGCATCCAGCCTTTCAAGCCATACTGACCATCATCATCGGGGTGGGCGGCTGTGTTGGCTATTTTTATTTCTCCAACCAGTTTCTCGATAAGGTTGTGTTCCCGTCCCGAGGGCCCAACGCGGGACGTAACATCACACGCGCCAATATGGTTCGTCCGTGGCTTTTCTTGTTCCCGGCGCTCGCTGCTCTGAGTATCTACTTGGCCTACCCGGTCGTTGAAACGCTCAGACTATCTCTCACAGAACGCCTGCCGGGTAATCGATCGCAGTTTGTTGGTTTTGCCAACTACCAGCAAATGCTCAGCGAAGCTAAGTTCAAAGAAGCCCTGCTCAACAATCTGTTGTGGTTAGTTGTCGTTCCCGCATTTTCTACCGCGTTTGGCTTGCTGGCGGCTCAACTCTCAGACCGGGTACGCTGGGGCAATATTGCCAAGTCGCTGATATTCATGCCCATGGCCATATCATTTGTCGGTGCTGCCGTTATCTGGAAACTGGTATACGACACTCGCCCCATAGACCAAGAGCAAATCGGCGCTCTAAACGCGCTGTACCTGTTTTTTGGCGGCGATGCACCAGTGACCTGGATGACGCAAATTCCCTGGAACAGCTTTCTGTTAATGGCCGTGCTTGTCTGGATCCAGACCGGGTTTGCCATGGTCATTCTCTCCGCGGCACTACGCGGTATTCCTGAGGAGACCATAGAAGCCGCCATCGTAGACGGCGCCAATCCTTTCCAAGTGTTTTTCAAAATCAAGGTGCCGCAAATAATGAGCACTATCGTCGTAGTGTGGACCACGATCACCATCGTGGTGCTCAAGGTGTTCGATATTGTATTTGCCATGACAAACGGTCAATGGGAAACTCAAGTTTTAGCCAACTACATGTATGACAAGCTGTTCCGCGCCAATGATTGGGGGGTGGGGTCCGCTAGCGCTATGGTCATTATGCTGCTGGTGTCGCCTATCCTTATCTGGAACGTCTACAACGCCCGCAAGGAGATGCAGTAATGTCAGCAATTGTCGGCACCAAATCAAGCTTGACATGGGCAGTTCATCTCTCGTTAGTTGCCATGGTTGTATTATGGCTTTTCCCAACAGTCGGCTTGCTTGTATCCTCATTTAGAACAACAGACCAGATATCAACCAGCGGATGGTGGAACTCTTTATCGAGCTCAGAACAGAACCTGACACTGCGCACTGATGCACCCGATACGCAGATAGAGAAAGACGGCCTGTTCATCATTGAAGGTAACTTGTTCGGTGAAGCCTCAGACGCAGACATATCTGTGTGGGGTACTAGCTCACGCAGTATCGACGACTACACGCCAGGGGATGTAGCCGAGCTAAAGAATGGCACCACAGTGACTGTCGCAGCCAATGGCGACTATCTCATGCAAAGCGAGGTACCAATGGATGGACGCCGCGGCCAACGAGTATTTGTTACAGCCCAAACACCACCAGAATTCACACTTGATAATTACAGAAATGTGCTGTTGGATAAAAACAATCGCCAAGGCATGACAAAAGCCTTTTTCAATACACTCACCGTTACGATTCCAGCTACTGTTATTCCTGTATTGGTTGCAGCTTTTGCAGCCTACGCTCTAGCGTGGATGGATTTTCCCGGTAGAGCCTTGCTGGTCGCAGCGGTGGTCGGGTTACTGGTTGTACCGCTACAACTAGCGCTCATACCTTTATTGAAACTGCACAATGAAATCGGCATTGGTAAAGGTTACCTTGGAGCATGGCTCGCCCATACCGGCTTTGGTTTGCCTTTGGCGATCTATTTATTAAGAAACTACATGGTGGGCTTGCCAAGAGACATCATCGAAAATGCAAAAGTCGATGGAGCAACCGATTTTCAGATTTTCGTGAAAATCATCTTGCCATTGTCCTTCCCAGCACTTGCCTCGTTCGCCATCTTTCAATTCCTGTGGACATGGAACGATTTGCTGGTAGCACTGGTATTTCTCATTGACTCCAGCGGCGAGACCACTGTAATGACGAAACAGATTGTTGAGCTTTTGGGAACTCGCGGCGGTAACTGGGAAATTCTGGCAACGTCAGCTTTTGTGTCCATTGCCGTACCTCTGGGTGTGTTCTTCGCCATGCAGAGATATCTGGTGCGCGGCCTGCTCGCTGGCTCGGTCAAATAAGGGATTCAAAACACCATGACAAATCTGACACTGACCAATGTTGAGAAAACCTACCCAGGGAATATCAATGTATTGAACAACATCAATCTGGACATCAAAACCGGTGAATTGATTGTATTTGTCGGCCCCTCAGGCTGTGGTAAATCCACTCTTTTGAGAATGATCGCCGGTCTAGAGACCATTACCGACGGCGAGTTCACCATCGACGGTGCCCGCATGAACGAGATGCCCCCTGCACAACGTGGTGTTGCCATGGTCTTTCAGTCCTATGCGCTATACCCACACATGACCGTGCGCGATAACATGGCCTTTGCCCTGAAGATCGCCAAAAAGTCGCAGGCCGACATTGATGCTGCTATTGACAAGGTTGCCGACAAGCTGCAACTCACAGAGTATTTGGACAGACTGCCCAAAGCCCTGTCAGGCGGACAGCGGCAACGCGTCGCCATCGGGCGGTCCATCGTACGTGACCCCAAGGTCTATCTGTTTGATGAGCCGCTATCAAATCTTGATGCAGCTTTGCGCGTCGCGACGCGAATCGAGATTGCCCAACTCAAGGAGAGCATGCCCCAGTCTACGATGGTGTATGTAACCCATGATCAAGTGGAGGCCATGACACTTGCCACACGTATCGTCGTACTGGCGAACAAAGGGATTGCTCAGGTGGGCTCACCGCTGGAGCTCTATGAGACACCGGAGAATGAATTTGTTGCACAGTTCATCGGCTCACCTGCAATGAATCTGCTGCCAGGAAAAATTGTGGATACGGGCGACACTACACGCATTAGCGTGACGAACGGGGGCGGTGTCATCAACTCTTCTGTCGCTACACGTGAAGATATGAAAGGCGCAGCAGTCAACGTGGGCATCAGACCGGAACACATGGTGCCTGAGACCAGTGAGAACTACGCGTTCGAAAGCACTGTCGAGATCTCCGAGGCATTGGGAGAGGTCACTCAGCTGTACTTTGAGCGTCAAGATGCAGACAGTTCACCCGTGATTGCCAAACTGCAGGGTATCCATCGGAATGTACGCAATAAAAGCATGCGTATGTCGGCTGATCCGAGTAAAATTCACCTGTTCGCAGACGGCAAATCACTTCACTATCAGTAGCCACGACGCAAGTCATTAGCCCCATCTGATTCATCACTGTTTTTCACATTTGAAATACGCTAAAGCCTTCAAGTACCATCAGGCAATTGCTTTACCTTTTTGCTACACAAGGCTGCTAACAGACACAGGATGACATCCAGATGATCTTCTCTTCTATCAGCATTGTGGAGCCAGAGGTTGTGGTTGACAAGGACTGGTGGCGCGGCGCTGTTATCTACCAGATTTATCCGCGCTCATACCAGGACTCTAACAATGACGGCGTTGGTGATTTGGCCGGCATCAAAGACCGGCTAAACTACATTGCAGAACTCGGTGTGGATGCCATCTGGATTTCACCCTTCTTCAAGTCGCCAATGAAAGACTTTGGCTACGATATTTCAGGCTACAAGGATATTGATCCGCTGTTTGGAGATCTTCACGCCTTTGACGAAATGGTGGAGGCTGCCCATGCGTTGGATATCAAAGTCATAATAGACCTTGTGTTGTCACATACTTCAGACCAACACAGCTGGTTTGCGCAATCATGCTCAAGCCGAGACAACGAGCGCCACGACTGGTACGTCTGGTCTGATGGCAAGCCCGATGGAAGCCCTCCCAACAACTGGCTGTCTATTTTCGGTGGACCAGGATGGTCATGGCATCCCACCCGCTGTCAGTATTATCAACATAATTTTCTGGCGTCACAGCCTGACTTGAACTTCCATAACACCGATGTCCAGGACGCACTGCTGGATGTTGCACGGTTCTGGCTTGATCGCGGCGTTGACGGCTTTAGACTGGATACCATCAATTTTTATTTTTGTGATGATCAGCTAAGAGATAATCCAGCACTGGCCCCAGAGCTACGCAATGCGGATATCGCACCGGACGTGAACCCTTACAATTATCAAGATCATCTCTATGACAAAAGCCGCCCGGAAAACCTGATATTCCTTGAGCGCTTTCGTGCTGTGCTTGATGAGTACCCTGCGGCCACATGCGTCGGGGAAATCGGAGATGCGCAAAATGGTATGAGCGTGTTACGTGAGTACACACAAGGTAAAGAGCGCGTACACATGTGCTACACGTTCGACTTTCTCTCAGCGGAAGTCCCCACGGCTGACCGTGTTGCCTCTGTACTACAACATTTTCAAGCTGAGGCGGCGCAAAGCTGGATATGCTGGGCTTTTTCAAACCATGACGTGGTACGTCATGCCACGCGTTGGAACCTGCCAAAGAAACATCGCACACAACATATCAAGCTGCTGGCTTCACTCCTAATGTCAATGCGCGGCAGCGTATGCCTCTATCAAGGTGAAGAACTCGGATTACCCGAAGCAGATATTCCGTTTGAAAAACTACAGGACCCGTATGGAATTGCTTTCTGGCCAGAATTCAAAGGTCGTGATGGTTGCCGCACACCCATGGTCTGGGATGAACAGGCAGACAATGCCGGCTTCTCATCCGAAGAGCCTTGGCTACCTATCTCAGATGTGCATAAGCGACTCGCGGTCAGCGAACAAAACGGCGACGACAACAGTGTACTAGAGCACTATCGTCGATTCCTGGCATTTAGAGCCAATACCCAATCCCTGGTTAAAGGGAGCCTGGAAAATGTGGTGGCAATGGGTGATGTGTTAAGTTTCGTGCGCACCTTGGATAACGAAACCGTCTACTGTGCATTTAATCTAGGAGCTGAGCGGGTACGCTGCGAAATTGACACCAAGCGTCAGTTAACCATGTTGGAAGGGCACGGGTTTGATCCCGTACTCAAAGAGGGCGCTTTGGAGATTCCAGCCTATAGTGCCGCGTTTGTATTATTAGGGTAAGAGGTCCGCAAAATGAGTACATCAAGGTTCACTGGTCGTGTCGCGTGTATTGGAGAAGCAATGGCCGAGCTGATGCTTGGTCGGGATGCTGAACATCCGGTAGGCCTTGGTTTTGCCGGCGACACGCTGAACAGTGCCATTTACCTGAATCGTCTGTTGGAGGCTCCAGCTGAGATTGCCTTTGTTAGCGTGTTGGGGCTGGATCCGTTGTCGTCCCGGATGATGGCTTTCATGGAATCAGAAGGAATCAACACACAAAGTGTGCAGCTTTCACCTGATCGTCAGATCGGACTCTATGCCATCGCCACTGATGACGAGGGTGAAAGATCTTTTAGCTACTGGCGTAGTGAGTCGGCAGCCCGCACACTGTTTCAAGACGGCGACGGTGTGAATTTTCAGGTTTTAGCAAATTTTGACGTCCTTTGCCTGTCAGCGATTACTCTGGCCATTCTGCCTCCCCCAGTGCGTGCTCAACTGTTGCAAGAGCTTTCCAGACTGCGAACAGAGCAAGATGTGACAGTAGTGTTTGACTCCAACTACCGCCCGGCACTTTGGGAGTCTGTAGAGCAGGCTCAGCTTAACGTTGCCCAAGCGTGGCGTATCACCGATATTGCTCTACCCTCGGTGGATGATGAGATGCATCTTTTCAACGACGCTGATGAGCAAAGCGTCTTGGCCAGACTCAAAGGATACGGCGTACAACGAGGTGCGTTGAAACGCGGCGCATCTGGGCCGTTATCGTTGGGCGAAAATGATGGTCAGGGCAACCCGTACACATTGGTCGATCTGGACAATTCAACGGTGACTATCGTGGACACCACAGCCGCAGGCGACAGTTTTAACGCAGGTTACCTGTCCGCAGCACTTGGCGGTGCAAGCGATCAAGAAGCTATGCAGGCTGGGCATCAGTGCTCTCTCCGCGTTATCGCCCATCCAGGGGCCATTATTCCCAAGCAGCACTGGTGATGGCCTGACCGTTATTCAGGTTGCGATTGAACCACACTGACTCGAGAATTCTTCGGGTCAGTCCACCAGCGAATATGCCGTGAATAGAAAGCAAGCCTAGCCTTTTGTAAGTTTGTCAGCAGGCGATAAATCTTGCACACTCTCTAGCCTGAACCGCTCACGAAGCCACGGAGACGCCCAGTGCAATTTCTCGAACAGTTCAGGCTAGCGGTGTTTACCCATCAAGATGAGAACAACATGAAATTAGCTTCACGACTTGCAGCACTTCTTGCAGTTACATTCGCGCTTTCCAGTTGCGCCACAACGTCACAGCCAGAGCGCCCAGATTACACCGGTCCAGATAATGTTCAAACTGCCACTGGTGATCAATTAGTGGGAAAGTGGGCAGTCACCGACCTGAATCCTTATCCTGGTAGCCCGGCCCAGACTACCCTTATCGAATACCGGCCCGATGGTACGGTCACAGGTGCTGTTTCACCTGAAGGCGAAGGACTTGAAGCACTGGGAAATCTCGAGTTCGAACTGGAAGGCAACTGGGTGCTACAGGCCGACACGGTTACACACCAAAACATCACAATGAATAGCACCCGTGAGGACGCACTGGGCTCATTGGTGAGTAAGCTGGTCAACAGTCAGCAAGGTATCTCTGGTCAGGCCAATATTTTTGAGTTGTCTGACAACAGGATAGTGATGGTGGGCAACGATGGAACTGCCATGGAGTACATTCGGCAGTAGTTGCACAACCGATTAGGCCCTGTCATAAGCGTTACCCATCTATTCTACTGGGGAGGTGCAAATTACTTTATTGTGGGTTATTTAAGCCCAGCTGATACATGCCCCTCAACGCCTCACAAAGCCCATTGCCAGTCCCTGAGTTCGTCACCCTCCTCGCACTCATGGTGTCCATTGTCGCTTTGTCCACAGACATTATGCTGCCCGGGCTTGACGCTATAGGGCGGGAACTGGAAGTGGCTCGTGCTAACGACGTGCAGCTGATTGTTACTACGCTGTTCTTGGGACTCACCGTTGGCCAGTTATTGGCGGGGCCTCTGTCTGACCGTTTTGGCCGCCGTCCCATCATTCATTGCGGATTTACTCTATTTTCGATTGGCAGTCTGCTTTGCATCTTTGCCACTAGCTTTACCGTGCTACTTGTTGGACGCATTTTGCAAGGTATCGGTGCCGCAGGGCCTCGCATCGTAACAATGGCCATCGTGCGTGACAGTCATGAAGGGCGTGAGATGGCGCGCATCATGTCAATTATCATGATGATCTTCATTTTAATGCCTGCCATAGCACCTGCCATTGGTGAAGGGATATTGCTACTGGGAAATTGGCGCGGCACCTTTATCGCCCTGTTAATATTCGCCCTGATCAGCTGGAGCTGGTTTGCTGTTCGACTACCCGAGAGTCTTGTGCCTGAGCGACGGCGCGCGTTGACAGTATTATCCATCAAACACGGTTTGAAGCTCTTCTATACCAGCAAAATTGCAATGGGTTACACGCTAACCAGCGGTTTGATCTTTGGACCATTCATTAGCTATCTCAGCACCGCACAGCAAATATTCAAACAAACCTATAACACAGGCTCGTGGTTTGCTTTCTGGTTCGCCTTTGCTGCGTTGGCTATCGGATCAGCGTCGGCACTCAATGCCACACTTGTAGTCAGGCTTGGCATGCGCAAAATGGTGGGCGCTGCCCTCCTGATACTTATCACTGCATCTTGTCTGTTTTTCATTTTCGTACAAGTCAACCATGGCGTCCCACCATTCTTGTATTTTATGATCTGGCTACTCGTCGCGTTTGCCTGTGTAGGTATACTTTTTGGCAATCTCAATGCGCTGGCCATGGAACCCTTGGGAGAAATAGCGGGCTTGGGAGCAGCCTTGATAGGCTCGTTATCAACCTGTATTGCATTACCGTTGGCGTGGCTGATCGGTCAAGGCTACGATGGCGGGATCAATGCACTGGTTGGCGGCTTTGCAGTGCTACCCGCTGCCGCCATTCTGACTATCTATATTATTGAACGAAAGCAGTCAGCTGCCTAGCGTAGCTATCGACGCCCGCTTGCAAGGGCTGCGCCTGTCGACAACGACGTAAGCTTTGCAAATGCGATAGAAGGATCAACAGCGCCGAATCCTGCAAAGGTTCCAAAGCCGCAGTCGGATCCTGCGACCACTCTCTCGACACCTACAATATCGGTAAAACGCTCAACACGCTGCGCAACTACCTCCGGGTGCTCGACAAAGTTAGTTGTGCTATCGATGACTCCGGGCACCAGCACCTTGTCGTCAGGAATCTCATCAGCGCGATCGCGAAAAACGGTCCACTCATGAGCGTGTCGAGGGTTGGATGTCTCAAACAGCACATACCTCGCATGCGTACTCATCAATGTATCAAACATCTTGGCCATGTCGATATCACACACGTGCGGCCCCTCGTAGTTACCCCAACAGATGTGCACACGCACACGCTCTTTGGGGATATCCCTTAGCGCGTGATTTAGAGCTTCTACGTGCGACTGCGCGATCTTTACAAATTCATCATCCGATAAATGATTAAACAACATGTGCCGCGACAAAGCCAAGTCCGGACAATCCAGTTGCAACTGCAAACCTGCCGCTACAATGGTTTCATATTCTTCTTTCATGGCATCCGCTAAAGCCGCCAGATAGGCCTCTCGTGTGGCGTAGTGTTGGTTTGGCAGAAAAAGCGAAATAACGCCGGGTGACGCTGCATTCATAAAACCCTGTTCTACGCCATGTTTTTTCATTGCGCCTTTTAGGTTAGCGATGTCCTTGTTCAAGTCATCGTGGCCTTTGGATTTCACCTCGCTTGTGCACATCGGACGTGCGTAGTCTGCAGTACCACCAGCAGAAGCCAGACGCTCAAGATAGCTTGGGAACAGTTTCAGATCTGCAGGCGCATTTCTAGGGCTATCACCCTCAAAACCTGTGTAACGATCCTTTACGTATGTGGCGTAGGAGATTTTGGATGTCTCTCCATCAGACACGATATCGATGCCCGCAGCTTTCTGCTTTTGCACACTATCACCGACTGCAGCCGTCATTGCACGATCGAATGCTTCACGGTCGAAGGGTTCGCCTTTTTCGCGTGCAAAAATAAAGTCAACCACCTCTTGGCTACGAGGCAATGATCCCACATGCGTGGCTAGAGTCTTTGTCACACCGGTTCCGCTGAAGTTGCTGATCGCTTTGATCTGTGTTGTTAGCAGCATATCAAAGCGCAACGCACAGCACTACGTCAAATAGTGAAGCCAGACGCCTGTTTTTTCATGATGCCAATTGCTTTACGGGCTACCGATTAGTGCAGCAGATGCTGTCAAGAGTGAGTCACCAAAGCCATTCGACAAACCGTTCGCACTAGCGCTTATCCATCAAATGCGAACTGCGCTATCCGTTTGAACGGACTGACCCGGTCTGGTTGCCAAACCACAGCCAATCGGTCCAGTGTGGGAGCTTCACACACTATTCTGCCATACAGAGAATTTAACCAATCACCATAGACTTTATGCGTTGATTGATTAAATTCTCCGGTTAGCGTCATATGAAATTGAAATTCTGACAGAACGTAGGGGTAGCCATATCTATGTAGATAAGAACGCTGCGTGGAATTTAGTTTCGCAGGCTGTCGCCTGCTAATATCCTCTGCCGACATTGGCTCACGCAACCCCTCTAACCCGATAACGCACTGTTCAGCCAGCGCCGCTATAGCTAACGGCTGGGTCTCAAAGGCAAGGGCTACAAAGTTTGTCAGCACCCTCGGGCTTAGAGCATACATATGAACTGGCTTCTGGCGTACTGCCAATTGCTCCACAGCTTCTAACAACGCAGTTTCAGAAGCACCTTCTGCTAGCTGGAACGGTGCTTTCAGAGTGGCATGAAATCCGTAATGGGCAGGCGTCTTACGAAGCGATGAAGCCATCTCTGCATCGGGATAGCTATCAGAGGAGATCTCTATTGACGATCCGTCAGCACGTCTACCCAAGGCTTGCTCACCAAAGGCTGCAAGGGGCGTTGAGTCGTCTGGGCAAAAAAAAATGCCATAGCGAGCATTCATGCCACGCGTACACCTTCGCGCCATACGCACTTAACTGTCGGTATATTGTCCTGATAACGCACGCGTACTAGGTCAGCGCGTAAGCCCTCGACAATACTTCCCCTGTCATCAAACCCGATTGCTCGAGCAGGATTGCAGGTAACCAATGCTATCGCATCAGCAAGGCTCATCAGATTTTCCTGGAGCGATAACACAAACGGAGCGTGCAGAAGACTGGCTGGGACATAGTCTGAAGACAGCATATCGAGAATACCCAAACGTGCGAGCTCTCTGGCACCAACGTTCCCAGAATGCGACCGACCACGGACAACATTTGGCGCACCCATCAGAATGCTCATACCCTTCTCGTGTGCTGCTGTAGCAGCTTCTATCGTTGTCGGAAACTCTGAAATTCCAATACCCAGATTTTCTGCGTCAATAACATGCGCAAGCGTCGCATCATCATGACTAGCCAATGCGATATTACGGGCGGCACACACTTGAGCAATGGCAGCACGATGCTGGTCCGAATAATGTTGCGAATTATGCAAACGTCGATTGGCGAAGGCTGCAAACGTCTCATCATCCATTGCATCCTTACCACGATGGTAATGCTCAAAAACTGCCATATCAGTAAACTGCCGCTGCCCGGGCGCATGATCCATCAACGACATCAGCATAATATTGTCGTGTTCAGCAAATTGCTCGCAATCTTCAAGCACACTCAATGCAGAGACTTCACAGCGAAGATGCAACATATGCTCTGCACGCAATCTCTCCTGATCGGCAGCTTGCTTCAGACAGCTGGCAAGCAACAGCATTTCCCCAGACTCGAAAGAGGCCGACTCATCAGCTCCCATACGCAGGCAATCCAGAACCGTGGTGATACCCGCTGTTGCAATTTGAGCGTCGTGGGCTTGGATAGCGGCGAGTGGATCCCAACGAACTCCAGGACGCGGTGAATAATGCGACTCGAGATGATCTGTATGTAGTTCCACAAGCCCCGGGATTAGATAATCCCCTTGCAGATCTTCTCCAGCTCCACCAAGTCCTGCCCCAACGACATCAATGTTTCCGTCAGATACGTCAAGGTGACCCAGCACAACACTGTCCGGGAGAACAATACGAGCGTTACGGAGTTGAAGCTGTGGCTTAGAGATCATGGTGCTGCAATGGCTGAACATCCAGATGGACGATTTGTGGGTAGGCTATCACAACATGCACTGTCAAATTACGTGCCGAATTACCAGCTAAAGCATGCGAGATGAATAGTCACCCTTGAACGTTGGCAGCTACTATCTCAACCCACATTCCACCCCATACCCAAAACCAAAAAAGCCCCTGATGATAGTATCACCAGGGGCTTAGAGGCTACTAGAACTTGCGTCAGGTTGAAACTAACCCGATGCAGCTAATATCAAACTTCGCTACGTTCTACGAATTCGATGATAGCCATTGGCGCGTTGTCACCAGGGCGCATCCCACACTTCAGGATTCTGGTGTAACCCCCAGGTCTGTTTACGAATCTGGGACCAAGCACCGAGAACAGTTTACCCACTGCTGACTTGTCTCGAATACGATCGAAGGCTTGACGACGCTTAGCAACGTTGTCTTGCTTCGCGTTGGTGATCATAGGCTCTATGACCCTACGGAGTTCCTTAGCCTTAGGGACCGTAGTCCTGATTGACTCATGCTCAACCAACGAGGCAGCCATGTTCCTGAACATGGCCTTACGATGACTGGAATTACGATTTAGCTGACGCCCGCTTTTACGATGTCTCATGTTTTTGTCTCGTTCTTACTTGGCCAACTCGCGTTGCTTTTGCAACTCGGGTGGTGGCCAGTTTTCCAGGCGCATACCCAGTGATAGTGCCTGTTGAGCAAGAACATCCTTGATTTCAGTAAGGGATTTCTTGCCCAGGTTAGGCGTTTTCAGCAATTCTACTTCAGTACGCTGAATCAGATCGCCGATGTAATAGATGTTTTCGGCCTTCAGACAATTAGCTGAGCGTACCGTAAGCTCTAAATCGTCTACAGGACGGAGTAGGATAGGATCAATGTCTGATGCCTGCTCTTCCTCGGGAGTAGTCGTCTCAGCCTTGAGATCAACAAAAACCGACAACTGCTCCTGCAAGATGGTAGCCGCTTTGCGAATGGCTTCCTCAGGATCGATGGTGCCATTGGTCTCAAGATCAACAATGAGCTTGTCCAGATCGGTTCTCTGCTCAACACGCGCACTCTCCACGTTGTACGCAACCTTATGGACAGGGCTGAACGAAGAATCGATCTGAAGTGTACCAATCGGACGGCTCTCGCCCTCTTCAAGTGTACGGTGTGAGGCAGGTTCATAGCCTCTACCAACCCGAGCTCGCAGCGTCATATTCAGGTTCATGTCACCTGTTAACGTACAGATAACGTGATCTGGGTTGATGATCTCGATGTCGTGGTCCAAAGTGATATCTGCAGCGGTTACCGTACAGGGACCCTGCTTTACCAACTTCAGTGTGGCTTCATCCTTCGCATGCATCACAATCGATACACCCTTCAGGTTTAATAAAATGTCCAGAACATCTTCCTGCACACCTTCCATCGTGGTGTACTCGTGAAGCACACCTTCGATCTCGGCTTCATAGAAAGCAGCCCCTGACATTGACGACAGCAGGATTCTGCGCAAGGCATTGCCGAGCGTATGGCCAAAGCCGCGCTCTAAAGGCTCTAAAGTCACCTTTGCATGGTTGGCGTTTGATGCAGAGACATCGACTATTCGCGGTCTCAGAAATTCTGTTTGCATGGCACTCAAAGTAATTCAACCCCTTAAACGTAGGCGGGGTAGCAACGCGCCACCCCACCAAAAACCTAAAGACAAGTAAAGAGTTGAGCTGGCAAGCCAGCTCAAACGACCAATGATCGGTCTTTTACTTGGAGTACAGTTCTACAACCAGAGACTCATTAATCTCGGCAGGAAGATCTGCACGATCAGGGACACTCTTGAACATGCCTTCAAATTTCTTTGGGTCAACCTCGAGCCAGCCAGGAAGGCCTCTCTGTTGAGCCAACTCAAGTGCATCTGATATTCTGGCCTGCTTACGCGCCTTCTCTCTAATAGTAACAACCTGGTTAGGCTGGATCTGATACGAGGCGATGTTGACGATCTTGCCGTCAACCATCACGGACTTGTGTGAGACCAACTGACGAGCTTCCGCACGAGTGGAGCCAAAGCCCATTCGATAAACAACGTTGTCCAGCCGCTGCTCGAGCAATGAAAGCAGGTTTTCGCCTGTAGAGCCTTTGCGCGATGCAGCAGCTTTGTAGTAGTTACGAAACTGCTTCTCGAGCACGCCGTACATCCGGCGTAACTTTTGCTTTTCTCGGAGCTGGATAGCATAGTCCGAAGGACGACCACGCTTGGCCCCCTGCATGCCCGGAGGCGTTTCGAGATTACACTTTGATTCGAGCGGTCGGATTCCTGACTTAAGGTATAAGTCAGTACCTTCACGACGGCTCAGCTTACATGTTGGACCGGTATATCTAGCCACGGTACATTTCTCCTACAACTATGCTTGTATTTACGTTGATGTTCATATCGACCAAAACGACGAGCTTATACTCGACGCTTCTTGGGTGGACGACAGCCGTTGTGTGGAATTGGTGTGACATCAAGAATGCTGCTAATCTTGAATCCCACGTTATTCAACGAACGAACTGCTGAATCACGTCCAGGCCCAGGCCCCTTGACGTGAACATCAATATTTTTCAAGCCGTACTCTTTGGCAGCCTCACCAGCTCTTTCAGCAGCAACCTGCGCTGCGAATGGCGTACTTTTGCGAGACCCTCGAAAACCAGAACCACCTGCGGTGGCCCAAGACAATGCATTGCCCTGGCGGTCAGTGATCATCACAATCGTATTGTTGAATGACGCGTGAATGTGTGCGATGCCGTCGGTAACTGTGCGACGGACCTTCTTCTTAGTACTAGCTGCCATAATTATCTCTATTAACGCTTGAGCGGACGACGCGGACCTTTGCGCGTGCGCGCATTAGTCTTCGTACGTTGACCGCGAAGGGGTAAGCCCCGACGATGGCGAATACCACGGTAACAACCGAGGTCCATCAGACGCTTTATATTCATCGAGACATCGCGACGCAAGTCGCCCTCGACGGTAAATTTTCCTACTTCAGTACGAAGGCTCTCGATCTCGACTTCAGAAAGATCACGAACCTTGGTGTCCGATGGCACTTTAGCCGCATCACAAATCTGATACGCCCTAGTCCGCCCGATACCATAAATCGATGTTAATGCGATCCAGGTGTGCTTCTGGACCGGAATGTTAATGCCGGCAATACGTGCCATGCTTATCTCCGCCTATTATCTTTTGACTAGCCCTGACGCTGCTTGTGTCGGGTGTCGGTGCAAATGACGCGAACAACGCCCTTACGTTTGACAACCTTACAATTGCGACAGATCTTCTTAACTGATGCTCTGACTTTCATTACTTTCTCCTGAAAAGATGACTCACCAAGGCTACGAACTTAAAGTTGGCAAATCTCGACCTATGCAAGCGTCGGAACCACCCGCTCTAGCGTGCGCCCTTCGGAGCCCCCTTAGTACCCTGCTTTTTCATCAAGCCCTCATACTGATGACTCATCATGTGTGCTTGTGCCTGCCCAACAAAATCCATCACCACGACTACTATGATCAGCAAGGATGTACCGCCAAAGTAAAACGGCACATTCCAAAGCAAGATCAGAAATTCAGGCAACAAACATACTAATGTGATGTACAACGCGCCATAGAGGGTCAACCGCGTTAGCACAGAATCGATATAGCGTGCTGTTTTCTCACCCGGACGTATACCAGGGATGAAAGCACCAGACTTTTTAAGGTTGTCAGCAGTTTCTTTGGCGTTAAAGACAAGCGCCGTGTAGAAGAAACAGAAAAATATGATTGCTGTCGCGTACAACAATATGTACACGGGCTGCCCAGGCTGCAATGTAGATACAATCGTGTTGAGGAACGAATTCGTGTTACTTGTTGCGATGTCACCAAGAGTTGCAGGAAACAGAATGATGCTAGACGCAAAAATAGGAGGAATGACGCCAGCCATATTCAGCTTCAAGGGAAGATGACTGGACTGAGCGGCATACATTTTCTTTCCGCGCTGCTGCTTCGCATAGTTTACTGTAATTCTTCGCTGTCCGCGCTCTACAAACACAACAAAAGCGGTAACTGCCATGACCATTGCGAACAAAAGGATAACAACTAGGAAACTAAGCTCGCCAGTCCGTGATAATTGAAGCGTACCGCCGATGGCAGCAGGCAGGCCTGCAACAATGCCGGTGAAGATCAAAATTGAAATACCGTTACCAATTCCCCGCTCTGTAATCTGCTCACCAAGCCACATCAGAAACATTGTTCCGGTGACTAGGGTAATCGCTGCGGTCAAGACAAAACCCGGACCCGTCAAGAAAACGACGCT
>JALZVU010000188.1 GCA_023301795.1 Granulosicoccus sp. | reverse complement strand
CCCGCACCCATCATGCCCATACTGAAACGCACCAGCATCTCAAGCTGACGAAACGTGTTTTCAGTAAAACCAAGCACCGAGGATACCGACAACAATGCCCGCTCTTCCTCGGGCGACATGGTGCCATCTGCCAAGGAAGCTTGAATCTGAATTTCTATGAACATTCGATACAAACTGGTGCGCCGCTGACATTCCTGGCGGAACTGCAATACCAGAGCTTGTGCGTCGAAATCTGGCTGCTTACCTTGATTAAACAATTTTACGGCAGCCGAGCGAAGCTCACTATCCAGCTTCATCTGCTTCATGACGTCTTCAGCAAAGGCAATTTCCGTGGGGTGCACATGCCCATCTGCCTTGGCAATGTGGCCCATTACAGAGAATGTAGCTGTGAAGAATGCCATCTTGATACGCTCGGCGTCCCCGGGAGGCAGATCATCATCCGGTACGTCGTGCGACAACTGCTCCCTCAGGCCCTTGTCAAATGTATGCCCAAGAGCTGCACCGAGCACAGCGCCTAGCGGCCCACCGATCATGAAGCCAAAGGCACCGCCCAGTAGCTTTCCCCACATAGTTTCTTAATCTCTTTTAGATAAAAGTCAGACTTGTACTGTAGAACACTCAGCGCTGTAGCACTCAGGCCATCTCGCGCCGGGCGCAGTTTACTGCTTAGTGCTATCCAAGCGCTAGATATTGCTTAATTTGCACGATTCTGAATTGTGACAGTATGTTTTGACCTCAATGTCATACAAGGCGTTCAACGTTCAGGCTCGCTCACACGACACAGTTCACGCAGTAGGCTTGTAGCAAATATACCGGGGGCCAGTGAAAATTCTAACTCCAGCACGTCCTTGGCAATCCATTGGTGTTCCATGCCCGTTACAGGCGCCCGCAACGCACGACGCTCCTGGGTCAGACCCGCCTTTTCGAGTCCATCGCACAGATTCTTGTACTGCTGCAATTGAAGACTTTCAAATTCAGCACAGCCTCCTTGCGCGGGTGATCTGCCCCGCCCCCACCATGGAGCACTCGGGTGAATGTCAAATTCAGCCAAACGCTGCGGCAGTGAATCTTCTGATTGGGTAGCAAAAAAACTACGCGTGCCATTGAGTACTGCAGGTTCACCATCCAGAAGCTGATCCCAACTGCCGTCTCTGACTCGCGCAGCACAGACACTATTAAATAGTGCACTACGGGCCGCAGACAACCACAAGCTGCGCTGCTGACGCGAGGTTCTCTTACGAGGTGATGCGAACCAGCCCTGCGCTCTCTGCAGATTCTGTCCGCCGCGACCAAATCGCTGCGCGCCGATGTAAGCAGGAAATCCCCGCTTCGCTATCAGATTGATGCGTGTAGACAGGGCCTCGACGAGCGCCGCGTTCTCAGTATCATCACCCGCGCTTGCACCCGCACCCGCGCCCACCGAAATCGCTGACTCGGCATGGCCCGGCAAGTCCGAAGATTCTTCACTCTCAACAGAGCCTGCAGATAAGCTTTCTACATCCCGAAGTATTATGACAAAGTGGTTACTGCCATGAGCCCCACGTCTGAGTTTGCGCGCATGTCGCCCGCTGAGCAGCACCCGCACAGATTTTTCATAGCCATCTGTGTCGCCCCACAACGCTTGCTGTTCTGCATTGAACGCAGCCGCAAGCTCTTCGAACTGAGAGGCATTGTGAACCGTTCGAACACTGATCCATTGGGTGGCTACAGAGTGTCGATCTTTCAAACCGCACAACCCGACATCGCTGGACGTTACTGAGTAGCACTCCTGAATCATCGCGGCTACCTCGTCGGTATTCATCGCGCTCTTTTCGATCTGAAGGTACAGATGCTCACCCTCTCCAGCAAGCTCAATATCAAGGATTTCATCGACTCGAAAGTCAGCCGGCTGTACCTTGAGCATAGCCGTGAAGAGCACCGGACCATGAGCTGCGGGCGGATCAGTGATATCGGTATTCACAGACGTTCTCGTTGTACGGTCATTGGAGTAGCACGCAGCCTTTGTTGTTCGGTTCTAACCGAAGCGGTTTGGAGCCGGTACAATAGCTCAAACCCCTGCCAATATCTGGATAAACATGTCTCGCTACTCTCGTATCAGCTCCGATGATGCTTACAAAATGATTATCGATGGTTCGGTCAACATTGTTGATATTCGGGACGAAGACAGCTTCAAGGCAGGACACATGTGTGAAGCCCTGCATATGGACAATTCTGTCGTGCAGTCTTTCATCGATGACGCCGACACGGCCATTCCGTTAATTGTCTGTTGTTACCACGGCAATATGAGCCAAAGCGCGGGTGCCTACCTGGCCGAGAAGGGTTTCGACGAGGTTTATAGCCTGGACGGAGGTTTTGCAGAATGGGCAGCAAAATATCCTGATGAGTGCGATCCCTAAACTGAACTATCCATAGTGGCCGCAGGGGCACAAGCTTGCCAAACGACACTCGCGCGCTCTGTGCAGCAGGGTGTGTAACATTTACAAATTAGCATGGATTACCGAACTATAAAGAAGGCTTAACCTTCATAATGTGAGGCAGTTTATGGTCGCGCTGTCATTGATTTTTCATTCAGGCCGACACCTAAACCGATGACATCGATAAAAACCCCCTCGAAGAACTGCCAACCTCAGCCTGCGCACACCATTCGCATGGCCGATGTGCAACGAAACAGTTCATTTTTCTGCTCATGCAGCCCCCTCGCATG
>JALZVU010000187.1 GCA_023301795.1 Granulosicoccus sp. | reverse complement strand
ACATGCTACATCGTGTTCGCCCCTTCATACAATAGCGATTCAAAGGCGAGACCACTGTGTTTACAAAGGCAACACAAGAGAGGAGCGACACGCGTGAATCGAATTGGGCAGTGCATGCCAGAAGGCGCAAAAGCGCAGCGTGTCTACCTGTCACTGCGTGAAGACATCAGCACGCGTGTTTATACGCCGGGCCAAAACCTGCCTGGAGAAATCAAATTAGCCAGTGCCTTTGAAGTATCGCGTGTGACAGTACGCCGCGCACTAGACGCGCTGTGTACCGATGGCTTGGTGGAGCGCCGTGCTGGCAGCGGTAACGTTATCTGCAACAACGTCGTTGTTGATGCACCTGTGGCCATGAATTTCAACACTTTGATGCCACAGGTGGCAGAGATGGGTCGCAACACCAAGGCCAAATTACTATCATTCAAATACGACACTGCCCCCGACTATATCGCCGAGGCCATGGGGCTTGGCGATGACGATCGCACACAGATCGCTACCCGTGTTCGATCATGCGAAGGCCAACCGTTCTCGCACCTGACCACCTATGTGCCCGAAACCATCGCCAGTAGCTACAGCGAGGATGATCTGGCCAACACACCGCTGTTTACGTTACTGGAGCGCAGCGGTGTGACGATCGCCAATGCTAATCAATCGGTATCGGCAACACTGGCAAGCCCCAATGTTGCTGCAGCCCTAGAGGTACCCGTAGGCACCGCCTTGCTGTCCTTACAACGACTGGTTTGCGACAATGAAGGCCGAGGTGTTGAGTATTTGGTAGCACGCTACCGCCCTGACCTGTTTACCATCGACATGACACTGGCACGGGTTGGCGATGGTAGCAATCGGTACTGGGAACCTGTCATTGCTTGCGACAAATCCACTGCTAAAGAGCCTGTTAGCGCATGACACTGCCGCGCACCTTGCTGGACAAGTTGTGGGCGGCACACGAGATTGTTCAGCGTGAAGATGGCACATCATTGCTTTGGGTAGACCGACATCTGGTTCATGAAGGTTCACATCACGCGTTTGCCAAACTTGCCACACGCGATACCCCGGTGGCAGAGCCTTCACTAACGTTTGGCGTAGCGGATCACTACGCACCTACCCGCAATCGGCTGCATATTGAAGACGCCACTATTGCCCGGATGATAAACACGCTACTCGCTAACACCCAACATCACGGTATAGAGTGCATGGGCCTTGATGACCCTCGGCAAGGTATCGTGCATGTTATAGGGCCTGAGCAAGGATTGACCCTACCAGGCCTGTTAATCAATTGCGGAGATAGTCATACCTCTACACATGGTGCATTTGGTGCGCTTGCGTTTGGCATAGGCGCAACCGAGGTGGCCCATGTACTGGCCACGCAGACCATTTGGCAAAGTAAACCCAATGCCATGCGTATTCGCATTGACGGCACCCTGCCCACAGGCGTGACCGCTAAAGACATGGCACTGCACTGGATTGCCTTACTTGGCAACAGCGGCGCTCAAGGGCATGCCATTGAGTATTGCGGCAGCGCAATTGACGCCTTATCCATGGAGGCGCGTATGACACTGTGCAATATGTCTATCGAAGGCGGCGCCCGCTTTGGCATGATCGCTCCAGACGATACAACAGTTAACTATATCGAAGGGCGTCCCTACGCACCCACAGGAGATGATTGGGCGTTAGCCAAACAAGACTGGCAACAACTGGTAACTGATGCAGGTGCACGCTTTGATCGTGAAGTATCTATCGACGCGAACTCACTTGCACCCACTCTGACGTGGGGCATTAGCCCCGATCAGGCAATAGCGGTGGATGCCTTGATTCCGAACCCTGCGGAACTCGATGAGGCTAAGGCGCATAGCATTCGCAGCGCGTTGGAATACATGGGCCTGGAAGCAGGCCAGGCGATTGAAGGCACACCTATCGATCAAGTGTTCCTTGGCTCTTGCACTAATGCTCGCATCGAAGACATCAGGAGCGCAGCATGTGTGCTACGCGGCAAACGCTCCAAAGTTCCAGGTCTAGTCTCACCGGGCTCCACGGCCATTAAAGCCCAAGCCGAACAAGAAGGCCTTGACAAGGTATTTATCGATGCTGGGCTTGAATGGGCATCGTCTGGGTGTTCATCGTGTGTTGGCATGAATGGCGATACCGTGGCTGCCGGCAAACGCTGTGCGTCCACCACCAACAGAAACTTTCGAGGTCGACAGGGCCGTGGGTCACGCACCCATTTAATGTCACCCATGATGGTAGCGGCGGCAGCACTCCACGGTAAAATTGTTGATGTGCGATCACTTGCCTCAAGTGAGACACCCTCATGAAAGGCTGGACAACATTCACCGGCCAAGCTGTGTGCCTGGATGTGAATGACATCGATACCGATCAATTGATACCCGCACGCTTCATGTCACAACCGCGTGTGGAGGGTTATGCAGATTTTCTATTGCATGACATGAGACGCAATGCCGACGGCACACCTAAGCCTGACTTCATTCTGACCCAGCACCCTGATGCTACCGTACTGCTTGCGGGGAAAAACTTTGGTTCAGGCTCATCGCGAGAGGCTGCGGTATATGCATTGCTTGATAGCGGCATCCAGGTTGTGATAGCTGAGAGCTTTGGTGATATTTTTGCGTCCAATGCTATCAATAATGGCGTATTACCGGCAGTGGTTAATCCAGAAAACTGGCACGCGCTTCGTCGCGCTGTTTCAAAGTCTTCGATAGATTGCAAGGTTGATCTAGACACAGCAACCCTCTGTATGGGGCAGCACACCGTGGCTTTTACCATTGATGAAGCTTGGCGTCTTAAACTGATAAACGGAAAAGATGACACCGACCTTACCCGTGACTATCAGTCGAACATCGATCAGTTTCGCAAAATCCGCTACCAGCAATACCCATGGGCGAGGCCAGCAGCACAGAACTAGTCCACGACTACAATGACAGCCGATGGAATTTGAACAAGAATTTTAATCGGATAGAACGACGTTCGCTTACTAGCGTTCGATAACACTCAAGACTTGCGGCATGCAATCTTGTTACAACGGAGAGAGCTATGAAGAAGACCATGATACTGAGCGTACTAGCCAGTACCGCTTTACTAAGCAGTATGGCAAAAGCTGAAGACACCATCAGCGCCGTACACGCATTTCCTGAAACACTCATCTATACCAAGAGTTTTCTAGAATTTGTTGACAAGGTCAATGCAGCTGGGGAAGGTGTGGTGCAAATCGATGTACGCGGTGGCCCTGAGGCCATTGGTATGTTCCAACAGCCTGATGCGGTTCGCGATGGCATTGTTGACATGGTATACACGCCCGGTAGTTTTTATGGCGGTACGGTTCCCGAAAAAGATGCCATGGTGACCTCTAACCTGACTGCGGTGGAGACACGCGCTAACGGCGGCACTGAGCTGATGGATCAAATTCATCAGGAGAAAATGGGCGTCAAATACCTTGGCTGGTTTGACAGTGGTGTTTGCTACAACCTTTGGACACGCGATGCGCCTGAGTTTGATGCCGATGGCAACTTAAAGGTTGAAGGCCTGAAGCTTCGTGGCAATGCCGTGTATAACGCATTTTTCAGCAACTACCTGAATGCGCAGGTTATTGACCTGCCTACGGGTGAGGTCTACTCAGCCCTGCAACGCGGCGTGGTAGACGCAACGGGCTGGACCCAAATCGGCCTGATCGATCTAAAATGGAACGAGTTTCTTAACTACCGTATTGAGCCGTGCTTTTTCTCAACTGATCTTGGCGTTGTCGTCAATATGGAGAAATGGGATAGCTTGAGTGATGAATCCAAAACCATTCTTCAAGATGTTGCGATTGCTCATGAGCAAGACAGTGTCAATGCACTGCGCGGCAAGCGCGATGAGGACTTTGCAGCGCTTGAAGCCGCCGGTATGACGGTGGTTAATCTGGAGGGCGATGCCAAAGCAAACTATCTGGCAGCAGCGCGCGATACAACATGGGAGCGCATGAAAGGCTTGATGTCTGAAAGCCCTCAAGGTGATGGCAACTACGACAAGCTGATTGAACTGTTCTATGACGTGGATGCAGCTAAGTAGCTGAACTGGTGTGATTGCGTGTCCCCGCCTGTGCGGGGGCAAGCTTAAAGGAGACGTATGCGACTAATCAATCAGTGCTATACCGCCGTGCTGTACACGATGGCGGGAATAGCGGCTGCCACTCTCGTCTGGTTGATGGTGTCGGTTATTGTGTCTGTTGTCATGCGTAATGCCGGGCTGCAGCCGTATGCCTGGCTATTTACCTCCGCCGAATACGGCTTGCTCTATATGACCATGCTCGGTGCGCCTTGGCTGGTGCGGGAGAAAGGCCATGTGCATATTGAATTAGTAACAGCCGTCTTGCCACCCGCATTACGGCAAGTTGTTAGCCGATTTGTGGCGCTACTGTGTGTACTGGTGTGTTTGATACTCGCCTGGAAAGGTGCAGAGTTATTAATGGTGAATCTTGAGCGCAACGATTTTGATGTCCGTGCTTATTACTTCCCTCGCTGGATGCTAACGATCACCTTCCCCATCAGCTTTGGTTTGATGGTGGTTGAATTTATGCGCTTTGTAGTTGGGCCTGAATTGCTTCATTCAGGTGAAGCCGGGATACATGAATAATGGCCTGGTATGAAGCACTAGGGCTACTGCTAGGCACCATCATTGTGCTAATGGCGATTGGCATGCCAGTAGCGTTAGCCTTTCTTGCAGCCAACATCATTGGCGCCTGGATATTCATGGGCGGCGATCGTGGTGTTATGCAACTGCTCAACAATGGTTTGGGTTCGCTTACCAAGTACGCCTTAGTACCCATCCCGCTGTTTCTATTAATGGGAGAGATATTCTTTCATACCGGGCTTGGCGGTCGAATGTTCAGCGCCATCGATCGCCTGTTAGGTCGCCTACCCGGCAGGCTGAGCTATGTGACTGTTATCGGTGGCACCGCATTTTCTACCCTATCTGGATCATCCATGGGCTCCACCGCTTTGCTGGGATCGTTGATGGTGCCAGAGATGAACAAGCGCGGCTATAAAAAGCACATGAGCATCGGCCCCATTCTTGGCACCGGTGGCTTGGCGATTATCATACCGCCGTCAGCATTGGCTGTACTCCTGGCAACTCTTGCGCAAATTGATGTGGCAGCCTTACTTATCGCTGGAGTCATACCCGGTTTGATATTGGCCTTTTTCTACATCGCTACCATTGCCTTACAAACCGGCATCGACCCCACCGCAGCCCCTGCATATGAGGTAGAAGCTATGTCACTGGGTGCTCGATTGCGTTTATTACTCACTGACGTGGTACCGATGATCGGCGTTATGGTGCTCATTGTTATTTTGATGATCAAGGGAATCGTGACACCATCAGAGGCGGCAGCATTTGGTGCCTTGGGCGTGTTGATACTTGCAGTGATATACCGAGTGCTCACCATTCAGGCAATGAAGAAATCACTAACCGGTGCACTGCGAGTCACGCTGATGGCTTATTTGATTGTTTTTGGATCCGCCACCTTTAGTCAGCTCTTGGCGTTCTCGGGGGCATCGCGTGGGCTTATTACGTGGGCCACGGGCTTTGATCTTGAACCACTGGCAATGCTACTGGTGATGTTTGCGGTGCTGCTATTGCTGGGCATGTTTATGGAGCAAATTTCCATGATGCTACTCACCGTGCCCATATTTTTCCCGCTAGCGCAAACACTGGGCTTTGATCTTGTCTGGTTCGGTCTGATCATGTTGCTTGCGCTGGAGATCAGCTTCACCACTCCACCGTTTGGCTTGTTGTTGTTTGTCATGAAAGGGGTGTCTCCACCCGACACCACCATGCGGGAGATTTACTCGGCTGCCATTCCGTTCATTTTGTGTTCCTTGTTGTTAGTTGCCCTATTGGTGGCGTTTCCGCAGATTGCATTGTGGCTGCCTGGGTTGGGTTGAGGGCGTTGGTAGGGTCACGTCGAAAAACTATGAATATCCAAATAGGCCTATCTTTTATAGGGTCGCCTGATGCGGAATATCACCTATTTTCTACTCCAAAAGATACTGGCAGCAACAAAGCTGCTGGCAACCCAGGGATTTGAATTCCCGCTCGTTAAGCAATGACTAGCAGCAGGTACGTGTCATTAAACCGTCACACAGTGCTTTCTTGCATAGGATGTTGTTGAGCTAAATCTGTATCTTACGTTCAGCAATGTATATATCTGGTATCTTAACTGCCGATGTTCATCCAGTAAGTAAAGTTGCATTTAGCTTCTGGATCCAGGGAATAGTTTTGTCTTGTAATAGTTGATAAGGAACGTCGTGAAAAAAAGTCTACTTTTTGTATTGTTCGCACTTGCTTTCAGTTCTCACGCTAGTGACTCCTCCCCAATCCCAGGTTTGATTGTCAGCGACAGTAAAATCAGTTGGTCGGACAGACAAGGCTGGATGCAGGTTCAAGACTCAGCGAACTATAAAGTGGTGGAGGGATGCGAAGGACTGATCACCTCATGCACAGTTACTAATGGCCGCACATACCTGGTAACCGATCATTCGAATAATTGGAAATCTACAAATGTCAGAGCGTCAGCAGGCGTCGAAGCCACCGCTAGATCAGGCACCTGCAAAGCAGAATACACCTTGCCAGAAGATGACGCCTGGTATCAATTGCAAGAGACCAGAACGTACTCAACCGTCTGTAGAAGCTCCGGTAGTGCTGAGCTGGCATCACCGTGTTCACTCGATCCTGGAACGTATCAACTTGTCGAGTTTCGAGGCGGCACAATATCCGCTAGCAATACCCAAGTTCGCTGTGATACGCCAACAAGTTCTACCTCATTAGATACAACGGATTTTATCAACTTCCCGATCGAAACAGGGGTTGGCTATGGCTCGTTTAAAAACACTATGTGGCAAACCATGACGCGGAATTCCAGAATGATTTGGGGTGGATCTACGTCCAATATCAGAACCGCTATTGTCAACGGACGAAAAGCGCATATCCACCGATTGGTCCCAACGCCCTTTAGCCAAAACGGGGGCACAGACAGAGTTCATGGTGCATTTGATATATCCCGGCGAACAGAGGCAACGCTTGTTCAATGGGTAAGAATGGAGCCAGATTATGCAATGGGGCAGAAACAACAGGGGGGTAAATGGGGCTTCGGACTGGTTGGTGGGTCAGCCCCCACTGGCGGCAGTAGCGCCAACGACGGATTTTCCTTAAGGCTTGCGCCATACGGCGACCTATCGCAGCCTGATACACAGGCTGAAGTCAGAATGCATCTTTACGTCTATTCTGCTGACAAGGTCAATCCAAGTTACGGCGATGAATTGCCACTAATAGATCCCGAAACCAATGAAGCCTTTGTAATGCCTCGTGATGGCTCATGGGTGCAGTTTGCTATGTACGCAAAGATGAACAGCTCAGCGAGTGCGCGTGATGGTATTTTGCGAGGATACGTAAATGGCGTTCTCATGCTCGAGCAAAAAGGCAAACGGTGGTTCAGCTCCAGCCGGTCTGGGAGCCCCCATATCGATCAGATTCTTGTCAACACATTTATGGGTGGTAACTCCGGCGCGTGGGCTCCTTCAAAGGTAAATGAAATTATGTTCTCCGACGTTAGTCTCGGATTTGGCGACAGATAAGCGCCACCAGGACAGTGATAGCAACACACGGCAAACACCTAGAAAAACCGAAAGCGGATAGACTTTTTTCAGAAATACTTTGCCTTAATGAGCTGCTAATCGATTAAACCACCTCTCGCTTTTTCACAAGCCGACATGGAGTACCATACGGCATCGGTTTTTCGCCGATCACCGACTACCTGAGAGGATGCACTATGACAAACCTTGCTATGGGCGGGAACGCGCCAATCGCGTCACCAGAGTGCGTGCTAGACATACAACTGCCGCAAGGGGTTGAGATTGATGTCAGCGCCTTGCAACTGTATTCAGGTGGCAAGGTGCGCGGCGATGGCGATATGTGTTTTTTCAACCAGCCATCAATAGGTGCAGGAGCAATTTCGCTAACGGCGAATGACAACAAACGAAGTTTCACGTTAAACCTGGCTAAGGTTGACAATGAAGTGGAGAAAATTGTCGTCAACGCTACTCTGGATAGCGCTCAATTCAGTGCTGTTGGTAACTTGACACTCACTACCTCGTGCGGGATCAATATGCTTGTGGAGACATCCGGTCGCTCGGAGGCCGCGCTGATTCTTTGCGAAATTTACAAACGTAATGGCCAATGGAAAGTACGCAATGTAAGCCAGGGCTTTAATGGTGGCCTACAGGCGCTTGCTGAACACTTCGGTATGGAAATCGATGAGCCATCAACTCCAGTAGCCGCTTCGGCTCCCGCCTCTTCAGCGCCTAACTCTGCATCAAGCCCTGCACCGGCTTCTACACCGAGCTCCGGTCCTGCTCCGACATCTGCTCCAACTTCTACTCCGAGCTCCACACCAGCTCCAACATCTTCTCCAGCGCCCACTCCGAGCCCTGCTCCCGTTCAGAGTTCTAACACAGGGGCTTCATTGAGCTCTACAGCTCCCAGCATGTTCAATCGACTGAAACAATCTGCAGAGCAGGCGCGATCCAAACTGTCAACAGAAGCATCCAAATTCAAGAATCGCTCCTTTATGGAAGCTGTCGTGAATGGCTGCGTATTAGTGGCTGCCGCCGATGGCAGCATTGACGCGACAGAAAAGCAGAAAATGGCTGGCTTTATTCAACTTTCTGACGAGCTTAAGCACTTTGACATGGGTGAAGTCATCAAGGTGTTTCAGAATGCAGCTGCCGACTTTGAATCTGATAACGTGATTGGCAAGGTCTGCGCACTGGAAAAAATTCGTAAGATTAAGACCAATGAAGATCAAGCTCGCCTACTCGTTAGAGTTGTTCAGGCCATTGGAGCCGCTGACGGCGAATTCGATACGCAAGAGAGAGAAATGGTTACAGAAATAGCACGTGAGCTAGGACTTAATCCAGCTGACTTTGACATTTAGCAACTGCATTTTGTAGAAAATCTGCACATGCTAGGACTCATCCGTCGAACCAGGAGACATCGGTTCGACGTCTATCTAGCCCGGGAAATTGCATCAACAGACATCGACCTTTCTTCTTGGACAGAACAAGAATGCCAAAAGCGCTTCCCTCCAATATTCTGGAGACCGTGAACGTGAGAAGGAAGCCAAAATTGCAGTGGTCAACTGGGTTACTGAAATCGGCACTTGGAAGCAACAAATATCCAAACCTTGGCAATGCCTAGAACAATTCCTCTCCTCCAGCAAAGATGCTCTGAAAGCCATTACGCGTATGCGGATCTAGCACAGTAGTCAATCCGGCCAACTGCTGCGCATACTCTGCTGGGCAATTTCTACCGCCTGCCATGAGTTGTTGGGCAATATTACTAATAATGGGGTCGTCAAGAAGAGCAGGCTCAGAACCCACAGCCCAGCACGCTAAATCACCCAACCTTTGTGGACCCGCGCGATGCGAATCAAAAAATGGAGTATCAGATTGGCTACCAAAAAACCAACCAGCCAGAGCTGATCCTTCACTCAAACCAGCTTCACCAACAAATACAGCAGCGATTCCATCAACGTAGGATTCCTCGATCCCCAAAACTGGTAGAGACAATTGATTGACCAGAGCGTGTCCGAGCTCATGCATCAACACGAAAATACTGGTACTGACGGCTTGGTCTTTATCACTGTAGAAACTTGCAAACAATTGGCTTAGTTCATGACACATTACAACAGCCCCCCCTGCACTGCGGGGCTGCTCGGCCAGAGCTGGGTCTACGGGCGATAGACCATCTTGTCCATCATCACCTCCGAAATTTATATTACCAATGGGCACAGAGGCAGGTACGTAGAATGCGTTGGCGGTGCCACAATCAGCAAAAAAAATGTCTATATCCTCTGGCAAAATAAAACTTTCGCTCAGCCGCTCAATGATATCAACACCTGATTGGGCATACTCAAGATCCAATTCCGTTTGAGTAGCAAACAGCGTGGGCACCAAGACACCATCATTCACCAAACCGGTATTAACAGGGCCATCTAGATCAGGAAGTTCAACTGGTGTATCGGCCGCACTTGAACCCTCAGCGACCACTTGATCCGAGTCACCACCCGAGCTGCCACTCGAACTACAAGCAGAAAGCACCCCTAGAGTGATCAAGGACACTGCCAGCATCGATATTTTTTTCATGGAAGGTAGCCAAGCTGTTTGAATCGGAATCGCGCTATTGGACATAGAACCAGTAATCGTCCGTAAGTTTCGTTAGCGGATCGAAATAGTACAAGCCACTCCTGCTTTATCAGCTACTTGAGAGATATAGCACGATTAGCCAAGGGCGCTTGCCTAAGAAGAAACACGCTGACACTTGGGTGGGTATGACCATCAGCTGATGGCGATCCTTCGGCCCCCAGCCCATATCGACAGCCGTTGGCCAAAGCGTGCGTACTCTGTAATCCAGATCGCCTGCAATCGATGCTTGTTGTGTCTGAATGCTCAATTCACGTATTTGTAACTGCAAACCGGCTTCAGGTAGAAAACTGATCAGATTGGAGCTGCGCGCATCCCAAGGCGGCTCAGCGGGCCCGCGAAACCCTGACAACGCCCTTTCACCTGTTTCAAGCAATCGGAAGGGTATTTCAGAGACCAAGCGCACACAAATCGTCAAAGCTAGGCCTGAGAATGGCCCTCTATTCCACAGGGCTAAAGTCAAAGGGTGACCCTGCCGAAAATAACCCATGGATAACGGAGACACAGGCAATTTTAGCGCGCGCCAATCGAGACGATTCGTGTTGAAAATCTCAGGATTTACAGTCATTGAACTCATGGTCGTACTGGCTATTACTTCAATACTGGCGACGATTGCTTTGCCATCTTACTCGATGTTTATAGGCAGACAAACCGTCAAACGGGCCCAGCAAGATCTGGAGCTACTCTCGCTGCAGTTTGAAAAGCGTTATCAGCGAGTTCTTGCACACCCAACCGAGGATTATGATGACACCGTCTCAATACAATCCGTTATAACGAAATGGAGTCCTACATCAAGTCCTGCTGACTTTAATTTTTCAAGCAATAACGCCGTTGCAACTAGCTACACCTTAAACGCCACAGGACTTTCCGGATTGGCAGAAAATTGCCTCATATCATTGACTCATGGTGGAACCAAAGCGATTACAAATTGTAGTGATCTAGCACCCAGCGGAAAATGGCTTTAGTGAAGCTCTCTCGCGGATTCAGTTTAATTGAACTACTTGTAGTGCTTGCCGTGTCAGGAATAATCTTGGCTAGCTCTATTCCATTGGGTTCACACTGGATCAAGAGCGCTAATCTGTCATCGGCAGACGGGGAATTGTCACATGCTATTGGAATAGCTGTTGCCACAGCCCTCAGGAACGAACAAGCCTTAGACAGTGTTGAGCCCGCAGCCGCTTTGTGTTTGTCAGATACAAATCAACTATCGGTTTTGGAGGCAAACACGAGTGGGTTGCCCAACTGCACAGGGGGGACAGGTACATCTGTATGGTCCTCTTCAATACCCAGTAATACAGCCATTACAGCTAACGGAAACGACATAAGCTGCATGTGCTTCAACCCGTACGGCCAACTCACACAAAATAGTTGTTCCAGCTGCACAATAGAAACAACGCTTAATCTAAGTATTGATAGTAACCAACGAGTACTAAATGTACTCTGATACTGAGCGCGGTAGCGCGATACTTGAAGCACTAGTTTCTATGGCGTTAGTGGCTCTCGTGTTAAATGGAGCAGGATATCTCTCATCAAGAGCAATAGCATCCCACACTGATCAACAGCTACTCAATATGGCAATAGCGCAAATGCGCGCAAGCATACGCAGCGAAGACATCTGTGCGAATGCTCCCACCATTGAATTACCCAATAACATTATATTAACAACAACAGTTCAAGGATGTGATGAGATGACAGTGACCATCGACGGGCACCAGATATCGAACGTGCCTACACCCACTGGACTCTCCGTAGACTCGGAACTTCTAGGAGGCCAGGTTGTAGTTGGCGGAACCTGGCGACATTAGCCAATGAACGAAATTCATCGTCAAATTCCAATCCAACGTAATCAGCAAGGCATGACATTAGTAGGTTTAATGCTCAGCCTCGTTATAACGTTGCTGTCTGTTCTGGTCAGCCTCAACTTATACATTCACAACACACGTACGGTTGAATCGATTCGCACAGCAACTGCGCACAATCTAACCATCATGACATCGTTGGTTTTCGTCCAAAAGAAAATACAGGGAGCTGGCTTCGGGATAGCCAATGCCGATGAAAATGATGTGATAGCACTATTCACTCCGTCATCCAACTCAACACCTGCATCTCGCGCCATATTGTGGCGATTCATCGATAATGGTTCTGTAGAATGCCATGGAATTCGCGATATTGGGATAACTTCGAACAGCCGATCTTATAGACAGCTAGAGCAATTAACTTCGGTTGTAGATTGTAATACAACTACCGCCCTTGTGAATTTTGCATGGGATGGACCCAGCGAGATTCTGGGCCGATGGGAAATAGACAGCTTACTCAGTACCTATCTTGCTACAAATGAAACCCTTTTCAATTTCCAGGTAAGCAAGGCGACTTGCTCAATTTCTAGACTGACAACTTCTGGCGAACACTCGCTCGCCACTATTTCAGTACCTAACACGGCAGGGCTCAATGGTCATGCAATACCCTCAAACGTCACCAACATTTGCCTCGTCAATGTTCACCCAAGCTAAGTTTTTAATTTCACAGAAGCTAGCACCGCTACCTGCTAATCAAAGAGGTGCTGCTTCACTGGTATTTGTCCTTCTTGTATCGATGGTGGTACTGGGAACTACCTCCGAGGCATTTAACACAGTAAAAAAGACTCAGGCAGTCGGAACTGCGATTAATGCAATGTCGCATGCTGAATCCGCCACCTTGACAGCGGCAGAGGCATTCCGCTTACACCTGATAAGCCTTGACCCAACTGATGTAAGAGCCTTGAGTAGCAGTATGATGATAGAAATGGATCCCGTATTTGGCTCCATGACAGCAGAGGATATTGTTGTACTTGAAACCAGCACTAATGTATTTGAGATAGATACCACCTTTGTAAACAAACATGCGGCAGCTCGTAGCTCAGCAAAATTGCAAGTGGTCTACCATGTAGTAATTGCAACACCTGAACCCCTAGGGTGGCCAGACGCCGCCACGGTAAACTTTAGAGGTGATCTGAATATTGGCGGTGGTATTGAGTTGTTAAATAATGGAGAGTCTGTTGATTTAATTGTTGATGGCAATGTTGATATCGGCGGCGTCAGTGTTAATCCAATTAGTACGTTGCGCACGTCGGGCACAGTGACCGTCGGTAGTCGTGTTTTTATCAATAATATATTGGCTGATGACGATGTCGATCTTGCAAATACTCAATCTAACATTGTCCGAACCATGGGTGATTTTCGAGCCACCGGTGACGCATCAGTTGGTTCAGTTCAGGCTAACGGCGATATCGAAATCCAGGCAAGTGGTAGATTCGATGAACTTAAGACTCTCCAGAATATCATCATAACGTCAGGTGGAGGAAGTCAGGGGTACTTGCTCGCAGGGAGGGATATCGACGCTGTGAGTACAGGCTCTATTGATTCGGCGAATGCTGTTGGCGACATTGCACTAGGCAATTGGTTTAGAGTTAGCGACGCTGTAAGCATGAACGATATATTCTGCTACAGTAGATATTGGAACTTGACTGACCGCTTGTCAGCGAACGGATCATTAATCAATTGTCCGACCAGTAACGGTTCACTCTACGCATCATCTGGAGCATCAAACATCGTGATTCCTCCAGAACCAATAACCCCGCTTTCCCTGCATACCCCAGCGATAGATGTCTGGTCGCTTCGAGATGAAGTTAATTATTTCGTGGATTATGATGCAACCAATAGGAGGATCAGGGTTACCGTTAAATCTGTCAATGGTCTGATAGATGACGCAGAATATACCTTGGCAAATTTTAACGTCTCAGGTGCACCCTACCTGGATTACTTGTGTTCAGTCGAAAGTTCTTCCGGTAGATG
>JALZVU010000186.1 GCA_023301795.1 Granulosicoccus sp. | reverse complement strand
AGCGTGGTTTCTCAGTCACACGCGTGGTGGGCTTATTTTGCGTTCAGTAGGCGACTCGCATGATGCAGCTCACGCTTTGGGTATTAAAGTGATTCGCACTCGATTTCTGGCAACCCTGTTCGGTGGTGCGTGTGCCGGGCTTGGCGGGGCTTATCTGTCGATGGTCTACACACCCATGTGGGCAGAAAACATGAGTGCCGGGCGTGGCTGGATTGCGTTGGCGCTGGTGGTTTTTGCGGTTTGGCAACCCGGCAGATTGTTGCTGGGTGCCTACCTTTTTGGCGGGATCAGCATAATGCAACTACATGTGCAGGCTCTTGGAATTAATGTGCCATCGCAGCTGATGTCGATGCTACCCTATCTGGCAACAATCTTGGTTCTGCTTATCATCTCGCGGGACCGCGGTCGAATTCGACGCAACGCTCCGGCAAGCATCGGGAAGGCCTTCCATCCTACGACATAGGCGTGCGTCGCAACGCTCGCCGCGTCGCTTTTATAACGGAGATTTAAAATGTCCCTTAGCTGGTCATTCAAACGCACTGGAGTGTTGGCAGTCGCAGCACTTGTCACGGCTCTGGCCTCAGGTGTTCAGGCAGCAGATCCTGTCAAAGTGGGGTTTGTATATGTGGGGCCCATCAGTGATCACGGCTGGTCGTACCGGCATGATATTGGGCGGCAGGCTATTGAAGCTGAGTTTGGCGATGGCGTTGAAACCACGTTTGTAGAAAGCGTGCCCGAAGGTGCTGATGCAGAGCGTGTCGTGCGCAAACTTGCCAGCACGGGTCATGATCTTATTTTTACAACCTCATTCGGATTCATGAACCCGACTGTCAAGGTTGCCAAAGATTTCCCGGATGTGCGTTTTGAGCATGCCACGGGGTACAAACGCTCAGACAATGTATCCACCTATGCTGCACGCTTCTATGAAGGGCGTGCTGTTATCGGTACCATTGCTGGAATGATGACTAAAACCAACACGATTGGTTACATTGCTTCTTTTCCTATCCCTGAGGTAGTACGTGGAATCAATGCGTTCACCATTGCCATGCGTAGAGTCAATCCTGATGCAACCGTGAAAGTTGTTTGGGTAAATAGCTGGTACGATCCAGGTAAAGAAGCTGATGCGGCTAAGACGCTGATTGATCAGGGCGCCGACATGATCACGCAGCACACAGACTCTCCAGCACCGCTACAAGTAGCGCAGGAACGAGGCGTGTTCGGCTTTGGACAAGCCTCCGACATGGCAGCGTTCGCACCGAAAGCACAGCTCACTTCCATTATTGACGACTGGGATGATTACTACGTTGGTCGCACGCGCGCAGTGATCGACGGTACCTGGACATCACAAGACACTTGGGGTGGTATTGATTCAGGGATGGTTGGTTTTCCTGAGTACAGCGCTGATGTGCCAGCTGATGTAAAGGCGGCTGCAGAGGTGGTGCGTGAAGGTATTTTGGACGGTAGCTTGCACCCGTTCAAAGGGCCTATCCTGGATCAGGCTGGCATGGAAATTCTGGCTGAAGGTGAGATCTACGATGACAACACCCTGTTGGGCATGAACTTCTATGTTGAAGGTGTGCAGGGCGATCTGCCCAAGTAACAGTGAATAGTTGTTCGCTTAGCCGATAATTTTCGGCTGTAGGCCCAGCCTCTGTTACAAAGGCTGGGCTTTTTTATTGGCAATCTTAAATGTCAAACTCTGACCATACCGGGCAATGGTCTGATGGTTTTTCCATTGCACGTATGTCGTAGTCGATACCACTGTCCACCAATGTGGGTGTCATGCCACGCGTACACAGCAGGTGATCGATGCGCAGGCCGCGCTTTGGATCGCGATCAAACCCCTTGCTTCTGTAGTCAAACCAGCTGAACTTGTCATCCTTATCGGGATACTTGATTCGGTAGCTGTCATCCAGCCCCCAGTCGCACAATTTTTGAAACCACTCGCGCTCTTCGGGTAGGAAGCTGGTGGCCCCTTGTCGTAGCCAACGTTTCACGTTGTCAGGGCCAATGCCCAAATCCTGATCGACCGGAGCGACATTGAAATCACCGATGACTACCAGGTTGTCCGAGGGTTTATGATCACTCTCAATTTTTGCCTGCAAGTCGGCATAGAATTTTTGTTTGGCAGGGAACTTGGTCTCGTGGTCGCGCTTTTCACCTTGTGGAAAATATCCGTTGATGACGGTGACTGGAGTGCCCTTGTTGCTAGTGACCGTCGCTGTTACCAGTCTTTTTTGCGCGTCCGCATCGTCGGTGCTAAAACCAATGTGCGGGTTTGTCATTGGTGTTTTCGATAGCATCGCTACACCGTAGTGCGTTTTTTGCCCTGCAAACGCGCAATGAAAACCGAGCTCTTTAAGTGCTTCAACTGGAAAATCAGCATCGACTACCTTGGTCTCCTGCAATCCGATCACATCGGGGTCGTAGGCTTTTACCAGAGCTTCCAACTGGTGCAAGCGGAGTCGGACGCTGTTGACGTTAAAGGAGACTATTTTCATAATGGTTCTTAGCTGTTAAACATAACGCGCACTGACACCGGTCTGGAGTGAGTGCCGTTCAAGGCCTCCAGCATTTGGGCTTCACGTTCATCCAGTTGTTCTATCTCAGATTGCTTTACTGAGGGGTTCACACGCGCAAGGCTTGCCAGCCGCGCACGTTCTTCACTGAATTCGGTAACGATATCAGCACGGGCCTGTTCAATCAGATCCGGTAGAGACTGGTCAGCAAGTTCCTGCGATTGGTCGATGAGTTTTTCCAGTGCATCGCGGTTCTTCAACACCACCTTTCTCAGTGAGTTGCGGTCATAGCGTTGTTTCAGGCTATCCAGTTCTACCTCTTCCAGAGCGCTGGTATAGTCGCTTCCATCAATGCCTACCGCCCAGGACTGTACACGGGCAGGAAGATAACGCTCGATGTTCAGGTCAGGGTTGGCGCTGCACTGGAGAACGTAACTGGCCTCTATGAACGTTAGGGTTTTTGGCAGCACATCCGTTTTGATCACCTGGCAGTCTGCTTGCCCAAAGCCTTCGTCGAGTATCAAATCCATAGCGGCCACGACCATTGGGTGGTCCCATGTGAGATAGACGAAGTCCTCGCGAGTCAGCGCTGTCTCTCGATCAAACGTTACGCTCATTCCGCTACTGGGCAGGTGGGGGAAATGTTCCACTTGCATGTGATCGCTGGGATGAATAATCCAGTGATCGCGCTGTTCGGCAACATCAACGCCGAATCGATCGAAAACCGCTTCCATGAAATCTGGAACATCATAGGTGCGATCCATGCGCGCCAGAGCATCCAGATGTTCTTGAATGAGTTCAGGACGATTGGAGTTAAGTTCCAGAAGACGATCTCGGCCGGCTTCAATCTGTGCGTCCAGCTCCAACCGCTGTGTGCGGGTTTTTTCAACCAGGGTGCTCAGCTGCGCGGCATCTGGTGTCTCTAACAGGGCATCCAGCTCGCTGCTCAGATGTTGTCTGATCTGCGTGCCAGATTTGCATATTCTTTCGAACGCATCGAGGCCCTCGTGGTACCACTTAAGTAGCGTTTGATCGCGCGAATCGGAGGCGACCGGTACGTGGATAAGAATAGTCTCCGTCTGGCCGATCCGATCCAGTCTTCCAATTCGTTGTTCCAGAAGATCAGGGCTGTCTGGTAGTTCAAACAAGACCACGTTGTGCAAGAACTGAAAATTACGACCTTCACTGCCTATCTCAGAACACAGCAGTAAACGACAGTCTTCTTCCGGATCGGCGAACCAGGCTGCAGCACGATCGCGTTCTACGATGCTCATGTCTTCGTGAAATTGTGCGCTCTGAACGCCTGCCTGGCGTAGCAATTCAGCCAGCTGTTTTACGCTTTCCATCATCGAGCAAATAACGAGAATTTTCTGCGGATAGTTTTCTGCCAGAAATTCGATTAACCAGGCAGCTCGGCTTTTGTGCGAATTATCTTCAAGCTCATGCGTTGTCAGCTGCCTTTCAGGAAATCCGCTAATGGCGTGCCGCGTGTTTCTGAACATCAGACGGCCCGTGCCGTGGCGATCAATCAGGTTGCTCACAATCGAGGGGGCCAAATCACTCATCGCAAGTGCAGCACTACTGCCAAGCGTCTTCTTTTGAGAGTCAGTGAACGGCTCGCCTAACAGGGTTTCAAGTTGATTGACTTCTGCGGTGTCTAGTGCGCTTTGCTCAGTGAGCTTGTTAGCGACGCCAGCTAACCAGCCGAACTGCGTCTCCTCTTGCTGGTATTGCTCCAGAGAGCCAAAGCGTTCTGGATCGAGCAGCCGCAACCGTGCAAAGTGTCCTGACTGGCCCATCTGCTCAGGCGTAGCTGTCAGGAGCAATACAGATTCGGTTTCCATTGCGAGTTCCTCCACCAGCGTGTAGGCCGCTGACGGATTTCCTTCTTCCCAATGCAGGTGGTGAGCCTCGTCGGCTACCAGCATGTCCCAGCCCGCGCTGGCAGCTGCGTCACCGATATCATCGTTGTTGAGCAGTGTGTCCATTGAGCAAAGTACCAGCTGCTCCGCCAGGAAGGGATTGCCATCGGGTGAGGAGGGCGCCAACTCTTCAAAACGCTCATCGTCGATGATGCGAAAGCTGAGATTGAATTTTCTCAACATCTCCACCAGCCACTGATGCAGTAATGCTGGGGGTACGATGATCAGAACTCTGGACACTAGTGCGTTGGTTAGTGAGCCGTGAATGATCATGCCCGCTTCGATGGTTTTGCCCAGCCCGACTTCATCGGCCAGTAATAGTCTGGGGTTACGCCTTTTTAAAGCCTCTACAGCAATGTAGATTTGATGGGGCAATATCGAGACGCGTGACCCCATGAGTCCCTTGACCGGTGACTGGGCAATCTGATGTCTGTATTCAAATACCTGACGGCGCAGGTTGAACCAGCGCTGGCCATCGATGAGTCCTGCGAACAGCCGATCTCGTGGGGTGCGGAATTGAAGGAAGTTGTCCAGGCCTGCCTCGTTGAGCATGACCGTCTCACCACTATCGGCCCGTACGCCTTGATAGGTTATCAGGCCATCTTCGTCGATGACGTTGGCGACCTTTATCTCCCAGCCTTCATGACTGGTAATTTGATCGCCAGCCTGAAACGCCACGCGTGTTAAGGGAGCAGTTTCTTTGGCGTATATGCGGGTTTCACCGGTGGCGAGAAAAACGACGGTAATTTGACGGAATTCAACTTCCAGAACGGTGCCTAATCCCAAATCTGATTCGGCGTCACTGATCCAACGCTGACCGGCAGTAAATACTTGAGTCATGGTCTATTATTTTGTGTTCTGGTTTTTCTGCGCCGAATATGCCGTAAATGGCTGAAAGGGCGTTGGAATAGGGGTTTGCATAGAGTGATTAACGATGCAGCCGACTAGTGTAGCGTGAATGTCACTTGTAAATACCCAAAAATGAGAACCGAAGCTTGTATTCGGTAGACAAATTACCTATATTGTAAATGCTAATGGTCAATAGTGAATTTTTGCAGACTGTTAGCGTAAGCGATTAGAAACATTTAGCCGGCGTTCGAAAGAAGCGCAATGCTAATGTGAAAGGTCATTGTAAAGGGAATAGGTTTGGTACAGGAGTCTGAGGGGCACAATAGCTACCCGCTCTTTGACACCTACACCCGTTTGTTGTTTTATATATACAGGGTATTATCTTGAGTACTGGTACAGTTAAGTGGTTCGACGCAGCGAAAGGTTTCGGCTTTATCGCTCCTGAAGATGGCGGCAAGGACGTATTCGTCCACCACACAGCCATCACTGGTGATGGGTACAAGACACTTGACGAAGGTCAGAAAGTGAGCTTTGACATCGAGCAAGGCCAAAAAGGCCCAGCGGCAGTAAATGTCTCTGCGATGTAATTAGGTCTCTGGCCTGAGTTGTAAGCAAAACCCCGCCTACGCGGGGTTTTGCGTTTCTGGGGTTATAGTTTGTGAAAAACCACCCTGTTACTGATCTTCGTATCAATCTGCAGATTTGACAGGGAAAAAATTATTGTGAACATCGGTGTTGTCTGGTTCCGTCAGGATCTTCGCCTCGAAGACAACCCGGCATTGGCACAAGCGTGCAAGCAATGTGATTCGGTGTTGTGTGTTTTTATCGATGACCCACTGGATCAGACGGTCAGTCAGCTGGGTGAGGCCAGTCGCGTCTGGTTGCATCACAGTCTTAAAGCGCTTGATGACAGTTTAAAGAAAAAAGGTAACGCGCTGGTCTGTCTGCAAGGGGAGAGTCTTGCGGTTCTGCAAATGCTGATCAGCGACACCGGTGCATCACGAATTTTCTGGAACCGCTGTTATGACCCTGTCACTATTGAGCGCGACAAGCAGATAAAGACGGCACTCAAGGAGTGTGAGCCTTCGACCAGTAATGGCATGCTCATTTTTGAGCCATGGGAAAATCTGAAAGGTGACGGCACACCCTATCGCGTGTACACCCCGTTTTGGCGGGCAGCTGCCAAGCAGCTGGATGAGCGGCAGAATTTGCTCGCACCTGTGCCCACGCCTCGCACCATCCCCGCGGTGGATACAGCAATCAGTGGTGCGCTATCAGGAGCCAAACCGCTTGATGCATTAGGTTATTTGCCTGACAAGGCGTGGCCGGCACAAATGATGTCGCATTGGCAGGTTGGCGAAGCTGCAGCCAAAAAAAAATTGGTAGTATTTCTGAAAGGTGCTGTAACGGATTATGACGAGGGGCGTAACTTGCCTGGGCAGACCGGCACCTCACAGTTATCACCACACTTGCATTTTGGTGAGATAAGTCCGCGTAACGTTATTGCAAAGCTCGCTAATGGGCGTGCCTTGGCAGAGCTTGAGGGTGGGGAGGAGACATTCGCTAAGGAAATTGTCTGGCGTGAATTTGCCTATTGTCTTATTTTTCATTACCCGCACACTATAGACAGTCCATTGGATAAGCGATTTGAGCGGTTCGAGTGGGCAGAAGATACAGGGGAACACCTGCGTCGTTGGCAGCAAGGGCTAACGGGTGTGCCGATTGTGGATGCAGGTATGCGCGAGTTGTACGCTACTGGCTGGATGCATAATCGTGTGCGAATGATCGTAGCTTCTTACTTGATCAAAAACCTGTTGGTGCCTTGGCAGTCAGGCGAAGTCTGGTTTCGTGACACGTTAGTGGATGCAGATCTTGCAAGTAACGCAATGGGTTGGCAATGGACGGCTGGCAGCGGGGCGGATGCTGCGCCCTTCTTCAGGGTATTCAATCCAGTTCTTCAAGGAGAAAAGTTCGACAAGCAGGGCGATTATGTGCGGCGTTGGGTGCCAGAATTAAGTACTGTGACGAACAAGTATGTACATAAGCCCTGGGAGCTGTCCGGCGCAGAGAAACAAGCTCTGGACTACCCAGAGCCCCTGGTTGATCTCAAGGAAACACGTGTGCGAGCACTGGATGCCTTTGCTAAATTGAAGGGAACCAAATAGCCACTGGAGTTACAGACTGGGGACGTCGATGTGCATGCACTGTAGCGATGAACCACAAATGGATTGTTATGAGATACAAGAAATGCTTACCCACGCTGAATTCCACTCGCCACGCAGGTGATGTCGTTAGAGCATGGGGCTCGGTACAAAGTGTGATGCGGTTGGCTGTAGTGTCCGTAATGTTGTTGGGACTGATGCTGGTTGTGCCTGATGCTACGCGGGCGAGTGATTCTGAGCCGGGTAATCTGAAGCTCATAGAGCTGTATACATCACACGGATGTTCGTCCTGCCCAGCAGCCGATAAGTTGTTGGGCGAGTTGATTGCCGCGGATGATCAGCTGATGGCGCTGGAATTTCATGTGGATTACTGGAACACTCTCGTCCACGGGAGTGATGGGAATTTTGTAGACCCCTTCTCAAAACCGGAGTTTTCTTTGCGGCAGCGCGAATACAACGCCGCCTCGTTGGCAGGACGTCCGGGCGTCTATACACCACAAGCTGTTGTCAATGGACGCTTTGCGGCGGTGGGAAGTAATCGCCGCCATATCACCAAAGCACTCGATCGAGAAGTTGTGCAAACGCTGATGATTGGCGTGTCTGCTGATAACGATCCCGACAGGCTGTTAGTGACCGTGACCGGCTCGTCCGAGCAGATTGGCTCGCTGGCCGGCACCGACATCAAGGTAGCGCACTTTATCAGCAAGGCTGTGACCGACATCACTGGTGGCGAAAACAGCAGAAAAACGGTGACAAATCATAATATCGTGACCTCAATGACAACTCTGGGTGAAGTCTCGGGTGAGGCAGGAATGACATTCTCGATAGTCAGGCCTGCTGGCAACGAAGGTTGCGTGATAATGGTGCAAGAGGATGCGTTAACGCCGGTTTTCGCAGCTGTTGCTTGTCCTCAAAGCTGAGCGTCGGGCTACGCAAGTTTGTTAAACTGTTAGTTGGAGTCACACATCACTCGACGGCGTAACTATCAGTCAGCAGACGCAACTGGTAGATTGCCCGATTTAGAGTGTTATTTAATCCGCTGTTCAAACATTGAGGTGAAACGTGCGCTGGCTAATTGCATGTGTACTACTAATTGCGTCGTCTCAGATCCATGCACAGGGGCCGGTGTTTGCTGAGTTGCAAGTGGGTGGTAGTGGGATCAGGAATGGTGATCTCGATTTTCATCCTTTTTTTGGCTCTGTCACTTTGGGTGCCTTCGTATTGCCAAACATCAGCCTGGAAGTCTTTGCCGACACAGGTTTTGCCGAAGGTGAGGATGACAACTTTGAGTTGGATATCGATCAAGCCTTCGGTATTGCGGCGCGTTTTCAGTCGCCGCCTGTAAACGGAGTCCAGGGGTTTATCGTATTGGGTGCTGTTAGCTACACTCTGGACCAGTCATTTGACTCAGGTAACACAGTGAGAGGGCCTTCAGTGAATGAGGAATTCACAGGCGTTCGCGTTAGTGTGGGTTTGATGCAGAGGCTCAAGCGTTTTCCCAATCTTCTGTTCACCACTGAATATAGGCACTACAACGCCGATGAGCCAATACGGTTGGATGCTTTGTTGATAGGATTGAGGGTGAACGCCAAATGAAAAAGGTACAGTTGAGACGTTCGGTGATCCTGCCACTTGCGTGCATGGCTTTGGCCTTGAGTGCTTGCGACGGTGATTCGCGCCCTTTTGAAGAGGCGGTGGAGGCTGTCACGCTGGGTCTGGCGAGTCTTGATGTTGTGCCGCCTGCCAATACTCAAGCCGACCTGATTATCAACAGCAATCAGGCCATTCAGTTAGAGGTAAGTGGTAGAGACGATACTGGTAGCGCTGTGATCTTAAGTGCATCAGACAGGCGCTGGGTCTCCAGTGATTCAAGTGTTGCCAGTGTTTCTGACAATGGCGTTGTGGTTGGCGGTATTAATGGCACTGCACTAGTGTCAGTGTCCATCGGTGGCATTCAGTCTGCATCGCTGCCTATCACTGTTAACGATCAGCCGCTGACACTGCTCAGTTCTATTGAAGGCCCGGACACTCTAGAGCTTTGCCAACCTCAGGATTATTTTGTTGTAGGGCAGTTTGCTGATCAGTCATTGAGAACGTTGTCTCAGGGGGTTGCCTACACGGTGTCTGAAGGCGGTATGGCAACGGCCACCGGTGTTGAAAACGCGGTGGGTCGGCTTAATGTCATGTCTCCGGGAGCGCTGCAGCTCACCGTTACGTCGGGTGATGCGCTGTCGCTAACTCGGCAGTTAACGGCGCTGAGTAACCTTCAGTCCATCGCTGTTACCCCACCGACTCCGGCTGTGGATGTCGACGACACTACCGCATTCACCGCAACGGGTACCTACAACACTGACAATGGATCAGCTCCGCAAGTCGATATTACGGCGAGTGTAGATTGGCAGATTACTACAGGAGATGCCTTTGCCACGCTTGGTAATACGTCGACCAATGGTGGCCAACTAGCTGGCGTGAGCGAAGGGGATGTTGCTTTTCTGGCTGGATGTGGAAATGTTTTGTCTGACTTGCGGTCTGTCATTGTCAATGAGCCTAACGGCTCAGATTCCGATGATCTGTCTTTTAACGTAGGTTCGGATGATTTTTTGAGTGTCGGGACTGTCGGTACATTCGCGTTGCTTGTGCAACAAGGGTCAGAGTTTGATGATGATGAGGACAGCCTGGACGCTGATGAGCTTATTTTTAATGTAACTTCTGATGATGGTGTTACCAGTGCAGGTAATATCATCAGTTTGAACCAGCTTGACAATGGCATTGTGGATGGAAACGGCGCGGGTTCTGTGACAGTCACTGTTCTGCTGCGTGACGATACATCTGTGAGTGGCACGTTTAGAATAACGGTAACAGGCTCTTGAGCGCACTTGACGCAGTAAAACAGCTTAGTAAGCAGATAGAAGCCTCTGTTGTTGGCCAACCGGTTCTAGTTAACCGACTGCTTATCGCACTATTAGTGGACGGCCACCTTCTTGTAGAAGGTGCACCTGGTCTGGCAAAGACGCGCGCTATCAAAGCGTTGTCTGATTGTATTGAAGCTGATTTTCAGCGCGTGCAGTTCACTCCAGATTTGTTACCTGCAGATTTAACGGGCACCGAAGTGTATCGACCAGCCGATGGCACCTTCGTGTTTCAGCAAGGGCCGTTATTCAATAACCTGATCCTGGCTGACGAGGTGAATCGCGCACCTGCCAAGGTACAGTCTGCTTTGCTTGAAGCTATGGCTGAACAACAAATTTCAGTTGGGCATCAGACCTACGCGCTACCCACGCCGTTCATGGTGATGGCAACTCAGAACCCTATCGAACAAGAAGGGACTTATCCGTTACCAGAGGCGCAGCTGGACCGGTTTCTGATGCAAGTGCTCATTGACTACCCAGACTCACGACACGAGGCGGAAATTCTGCGTCTGGTTCGCGCTGAAGCATTGGCTAAATCCGGTGCGGGCACAGCGAATGCTGCGAACAATGATCATGATGCTGCATCACTTGAAAAACCTGCCACGCCGCCTGAGCGTTTCGCATTGCAGGATCTGCTTGCGGCGCGACGTGAGGTATTGGAGGTTTTCATGTCCACCGATATTGAAGATTACATCGTGCGCCTGATTACGGCCACGCGTAACCCTGCCAGACACGACGAGCAGTTGGCGCGCTGGATTCAATACGGCGCAAGTCCGCGAGGCACGCTGTGTCTGGATTCGAGTGCGCGTGCCCACGCCTGGCTTGATGGGCGAGACTATGTATCACCCGGTGATGTGCAGGCAATTTTTCACGATGTGCTCCGGCACCGTATTCTGCTCTCGTTTGAAGCTGAGGCGGATGGCATCACCAGTAGTGATGTATTGGACTCGCTCCTAAGTCTGATTGCAGTCCCTTAAAGCTCCATGAGCCCGTCAACAAAACAGCGCTCGTTGTCAGCTAATCAGTCCGCTGAATTGAAGTTTGCCTCGCCTGCCAGCACCTCTCTGCAGGAGCTGTTGGGTTTGCGTGCGGCCTCAGTGGCCTTGCAGCGGCAGGTCAAGCGCAAAAGTGCGGCACCTCAGAGCGGTGGCTCTGTGTCCAGACGTTTGGGCCGCGGGCTTGATTTTGCCGAAGTGCGTGAATATCAACCAGGCGATGATGTGCGCATGATTGACTGGAAAGTCACAGCGCGTTCGGGTAAGGCGCACACTAAATTGTTTGTAGAAGAGCGCGAACGCCCCGTTTTGTTGCTGGTAGATTTTCGCGCCAACATGCGTTTTGGTACACGCGGCATGTACAAGTCGATGTTGGCCGCAAGGTTAGCCTCGTTAATCGGGTGGTGTGCGGTTGCCTCTCACGATCGGGTGGGTGGTTTTGTGTTCACCGACGATTGGCACACTGAGATTCGTCCGCAGTCTGGGCGACGTGGTTTGATGTCATTGTTTCGTGCCATACATTCAGGTCAGCAGAGAGTGCCAGCCGCTGACGACGAGCAGTTCGTCAAGAGCCTGCGGCGTCTGCGTCACGGGGTGCACGGGGGTAGTACGGTGGTCTTGCTCAGCGATTTTCAGGGCTTTGATGACACCGCAAGAAAGACCCTGGGTAGCTCGCTGAATGCGATGGATGTGGTGGCTGTGCACATCTGTGACCCTCTCGATTATGCACTGCCAGCGCCTGGTCAATATCCCATCAGTGCCATTGGTGCAGAGAAGGCGTCACGTTGGATGTTGTCTGTGGGTTCAAAGTCTGAGCGGCAACGCTATACCGATGAGTTTAACGCCCGTCAGCAATCATTGAAAAGTCTGTTTGTGCAACAACGGCATCGTTATGTATCGGTGTCCACTCACGAGCCCATTCTTGATAGCGCCACTAAAATTCTGTCGCCCCATCAACATGGATCGGGAGCGCTTGAGCGGGGAGTTGTGTGAACGACACGGAAGCGTTGTTATCCCAGCTGCGTGATATTCAGACTCCGCTGGTAAGTCAGATTCCAGCCATTGGGTGGTGGGTGGTGTTGGCAGCGTGTCTATTGTTGATGCTATTGAGCTGGCTGCTTCACAGGCGCCATCAGCGAAAGGGCTGGCAGAGAGATGCGCGCGCTGAGCTTGCGCGGTTGCGTGAAGGTGTTGGCAAGGCGAACGTAGCCGATTCTTTGTCAGGCGTGTCGCGTCTTGTAAGGCGTGTTGCACTGGCGGCTCGCCCGCGCACTGAGGTAGCCGCGTTGCAAGGCGGTGCCTGGCTGGATGAACTTGACGCCATTTGTGGAAAACAGGTTTTTAAAAACGGCTATGGACAATTGCTTGAACATGGCCCTTATCAGCCTAGCCCGCAACTGAGCGATAGCGATTTGCATGCGCTGATGGATGTTGTTGCAGACCTTATTGCAGCTGCTGGAAAATCGACAGATTCGGGTTTGCCCTCGTGATGACACCTGACGCGATAAGCTGGTTATACCCCTTGGCATTTCTTGCTCTGCCTTTGCCGTTGCTGATTTATATTCTTTTGCCCGCGAAGGCACCTGTTCAGGCAAGAGCGTTGCGCATCCCGGATATTGAGCCCTATCGTGCGTATACCGATGTTGTGGTGCAGCGCTCCCCGCGGCGTTGGATAAGAGTTGCGTTGCTGGTGCTGGCGTGGGCGGCGCTTGTAACCGCCGCTGCTCGGCCTCAGACGTTTGCCGAACCACTGGGCGTGCCTGTCACGGGCCGTGATTTACTCATGGGAATCGATATTTCCGGGAGTATGCGAGAGACCGATCTTTATGCCGGTAATACGCGGGCAACGCGTATGGCGGTGGTCAAGCAGGTGGCGCAGGATTTTGTAGCGCGTAGAACGGGTGATCGGATCGGGCTTATCATGTTTGGCTCACAGGCCTATGTGCAAACGCCACTGACATATGACCATAAAACTGTGCAGCATTTTTTGTCTGAAGCGACGGTGGGTCTTGCTGGTCGGTCAACGGCTATTGGTGACGCTATTGGTCTTGGGGTCAAGCGATTACGCGAGCGACCAGATGCATCCCGAGTGCTTATTCTGTTAACCGATGGTGCAAATTCTGCTGGGGTAGTGGAGCCGTTAGAAGCTGCGGGGGTAGCTGCACAAAGCGGTATCCGTATCTACGCCATTGGTGTTGGATCGGAACGTACCGGACCCACCTTTGGTTCGTTTGGTACGCAGCAGCGTAGCGAGCTAGATGAGCAAACCTTGCAAGCCATTAGCGACGTTACAGGCGGTCAGTATTTTCGCGCGCGTAATCAGCAAGAGCTTGCCAATATTTATAGAGAAATCGATCGTCTGGAACCCACGGAGCAGGATGCTCAGGAATTTCGTCCGCTTGATGAGTTATTTGCCTGGCCCTTGGCACTAGCGCTACTGCTGAATCTGCTGTGGGCAGCGCTGCATCCGTCGGTGTTAAGCGTTGTGCTTCAGCCGTTGCGACGTGGCGAGAGCTTGTCATGAGCGAAGCTGATTTTCAATGGATGCGACCACTATGGCTTTGGGCTTTGGTGCCGCTAACGATTATCCTGGTAGCGTGGCTACGCCGTGGTGTGAGTGGCGGTGCCTGGGACAGTATGGTTGATCCGGAATTGCAGCCATATGTGATAGACGGTGAGGCAAGCCGGGGAACATCCTGGCCGCTGGCTTTGTTTGGTGGATGGGCGCTAGCTATTGTGCTGCTTGCAGGGCCAGTCTGGCAGCAGCAGGAAGTGCCAGTGTTTCAAGCTCAGCAGGCAGAGCTAATCTTGTTTGATCTGTCGCGTTCCATGCTGTCGGATGACATCGCGCCTAACCGGCTGACACGAGCCAGATTTAAACTGGCGGATCTTTTAGCGCAGAGCGAAGGGCGCCAGATCGGTTTGATTGGTTTTACTGAACGCCCCTATGTAATCAGCCCGCTAACAGAAGACACGCGCACAATCAGCGCGTTCCTGCCCTCGTTAAGCCCTGACATTATGCCGGTGCAAGGCAGCCGTCTGGATCTTGCCGTAGAGCGTGCGGTGGAGCTTTTCGAACAGGCCGGTGTTCGCCAGGGGCACATCCTGTATGTCGGCGATCAGGTTGTAGGAGCACCAGACATAACGGCTGCCGATGAAGCCAGCAAACTTGGACATCGACTGTCCGTGCTGGCCGTGGGCACGGCCGCTGGAAAGCCGCTGCGTGACGATCAAGGGCAATTTCTCACGGACTCCGATGGCGGCATTGTGGTGCCGCAGGTTCGGATGGCGGCTATGCGAGATCTGGCGACAGCAGGTGCAGGGATTGCGGTGAGTTTGACCACTGACTCCAGTGACATTAATCAGCTTGCTGCTGTGCGTGATGCCATGGCGGTTGAGGCTGGGGATCCTACGCAAGCTACGCGCAAAACGTATTGGGTGGAGTATTCGCCGTGGCTGGTATGGCCCTTGATGTTGGCGGGTTTGTTGTTGTTTCGTCGTGGATTGATCGCCTGATATGGGTTGGCTAAAACTAACGGTCGGTGTTCTGGTGGTTTGCCTACCCGCTCATGCGTACAGTGCGGACTGGTGGCAAACACCTGAACAGCAGGCACAATCTGCACTGGACTCGGGAGATGTTGAAGCTTTGCGGGAGCTGGCGCCCGATGTGCGGTGGCAAGGTGTCGCCGAGCACACCGCGGGTGAATTTGATGCAGCTGCCAGTCTGTTTGCACAAGCTGCCTTGGAGGCACAACTCGAGGGGCGTGCCACAGATGCCAACACGGCGCTGTATAACCAGGGTGTGAGTGAGGTGCAGGCAGGTCAGTACGAACAGGCTATCGAGACTTTCGACCAGGTACTCGAGCAGGACCCGCAGTTTGCCGATGCACAGCATAACCGTGATATTGCGCAGCAGCTCATCGAGCTACAGCAGCAAGAGCAAAATCAGGACGGCGACGGTGAAGAGTCGTCAGATGAGCAGGGCGAGCAGCAGGAATCTGATCAGAATGGAGATCCTTCTGAGAACCAGCAAGACGGTGAGCAGGGCGAATCCGATGAACAACAGAACGCTGATGAGTCTGATACTAACGACGGTGAGAGTGGCGATCAGGATGAGCAATCACAGAGCGCGTCTGAGGAACAACAAAGCCAGGATGAGCAGGACGCTCAAGATGCACTAGAGGCTCAGGCTCGGGCGGCTGAACAGAGTGACGATGAACAGGAGTCTGATACGCAAGAAGATGGCGCAAGACCTGTTGAGCAGCCACTGAGTGAAAGTGAACAAGCCACCGAACAATGGTTACGCCGAATTCCTGATGATCCTGCAGGGTTGCTACGACGCAAACTGGAGCAAAGCCATCGTTCAGAGTATCCGGAGGTACGTGATGCCCGTCAGCCCTGGTAGGAAGATTGTTCTTATGAATTCATTGGTGCGATGCGTTCTGTTTTTTTTCATTGTCGTGTTTAGCGTATCGATCGGATACGCGCAGGATGTCAGTGTGCGTGCAGAGCTCAGTGCATCAACTGTCACTCGAGATGAGTCAGTGACTTTGACCATCACGGCTATTGGTATTGATGCTGAACTGGACGCCTCCTCTTTGGATGCAGACTTTGATGTGATGGGGCGCTCCAGCTCGCGCCAGGTCAGCATGGTCATCGGATCTGATAACCGGGCGATGAATACCAGTGTGGTTACCTGGGCGCTTGAACTACTGCCCAGAGGGTCGGGCCTGTTCACGGTTCCGGCAGTTACAGTGGGAGACCTTGAGACTCAATTGCTGACCTTGACGGTCAACGAAGTGCCCAAAGGCGCGGCCCGGGATGTGTTTCTGGAAGCTGAGGTCGACACCTCCACACCTTGGGTGCAGTCTCAAGTAGTAATGACGCTACGCGTATTTCAGGCGATCGATATTGTCGACGGTGGGCTTGACGTGCCTAGCGCCGATGATTTGGTGGTGCAGCGTATCGGTGAAGACAGAAGCTTGCGTCAGACGCGAGATGGCCGCGAGTACAACGTCACTGAACGACGCTTTGCTCTGTTCCCGCAGAAAAGCGGATTGTTGACCATTGAGCCTGTCACCCTGAGCATTACCGTGCCTGCAAATTCCAACCGTGCACGAGGATTCTTCTCGCCAACGCGAAAACTGACGCGGCGCAGTGATGCGATTACCCTTGATGTGCAAGCCCGTCCCCCGGCAGGCGCTGCCTGGTGGTTGCCTGCGACCAACGTTTCGCTGAACATTCTGTGGCAGGGAGATCCTGAAAATGCTCAAGTGGATCAACCCCTGACTCGAACGCTTGTGTTACGTGCGGAAGGTGTGTTGGATTCTCAGCTTCCTCAGATTAACATTCCGGCTGTTGAAGGGCTTAGTCTGTACGCTGAGGAACCTAAACGTGGCATGGGTGAGGCTGTATCCGGATTGATATCAGAGCAACGTATCAACTGGGCGTTGATTCCTCAGCGCAGTGGCACCCTTGAACTTCCAGCGATCAGTATTGAGTGGTTCAACACGTTAACGGGCGAAATTGAAGTTACTGAGCTGCCTCCAGAGTCGATCACTGTGTCTCCACCGAGTGCTGAATCGAACCGTTCTGATTCGAACGTTGCAACGGTGCCTGGTGTGATTGATGGCAATGGTGATCTGGCCGAGTTATCGGATAGCGGTATCGCTGCAATTGAAAACAATGCCCAGCCGCCGCAGAGCTTGCAGCCGCTGAGCGAGGACGCACTTTCACCGATAACCTCGGCAGACACGCTCGAACGCACCGCACAGCTTGCCGGTCTAGAGTCGTCCGTACAACGGTGGAAATTGTTCGCTTTTGCTGCACTAGGACTGTGGATTCTGAGTGCAATTGGCTGGTGGGTGTTGCGTGTCAGGGCAGGGCAATCGCTTGATAGAAAAGACAACCATTCAACGGGCGTGCGTAATAGTGCTCTTGGTGGACAGGTTGGAACGCTTTACCAGAGACTCGCTCCTCTGAGTGCAGTGGCGGCTGCCTGCAAGCAAGGTGATCTCCTTGATATCAAACGCAGTGTTATTGAATGGGGTGCCTTGCAGTGGCCAGAACACACCGTCGGCACGCTCGACGATGTGCAACATAACCTGCCCGAGGGTGATGCGCGCGACAAGCTTTCATATTTACAATCTGCGCTTTACAGTCGTGCAGGGTACTCTGCCAGAATGCCCGGATTGGTGGACGACCTGGCTAGTCTGGATGATGAGCTTAAGAGTGCTTTGCAAAGCATCGATGGAAAAAGCGGTAATCTGTCCCGGGAAGGAGGTCGTTTGCCGCAACTTTAAGCAGGACGCCCTCCTGGCTCTATGTCGTCCGCTAAGCTCCGTCACGTAACATCGAGGATATTTTATGAGTGATACATCCGAACATCCCTTCACTGGTGACTTTGATCACTGGCAAATGGATCTCGACGCACAGAATATTCTCTGGTTGTCTTGTGACAGGGCTGGCGAGAGCAGTAACTCGTTATCGGAAGCTGTCATTGCCGAGCTGGGTGAGATTGTGGCGCAGGCGCAAACACTGACGCTTGCAGGTCTTGTTATTCAGTCAGCCAAGCCTGCCAGTTTTATCCTTGGCGCCGATATTCGCGAGTTTGATGCATTTGAAGATGCTGCACAGGTCAGTGCGAAAATTCGTCAGGGCCATGAAGTTTTTTCAGCGTTGGAAAATCTCAAGTGTCACAAAGTGGCTGCCATTCACGGGTTTGCATTGGGTGGTGGATTAGAGCTTGCACTATGCTGTGACTACATCTGTGCTTTGAACGTACCTGAAACTCGCGTTGGGTTTCCCGAGGTCAAGTTAGGCATTTTCCCAGGTCTTGGTGGTACCACGCGACTAACTGAACGCGTCGGCGGTATGCAGGGCATGCAACTGATGCTCACAGGCCGAATGCTCAAAGCTCCAGCGGCACGCTCGCTGGGGGTTATCGATGAGCTGGTGGATGAATATTCATCTTTGCAATGGGTCGCACGCCGAGCAGTACTCAAAAAGCGCAAGCCGCGTAAGTTAGCCATGGCGGCTCGCTTGTCCAATCATCAGCCGGCGCGTGCTGGGCTTGCAAAGGTTCTGCGTAGTAAAACAGCCGAAAAGGCTAATCCCGCTCACTACCCCGCCCCGTTTGCCATGATCAACCTATGGGCTGAGCATCGGGATAATCGTCGGCGCATGTTCGAGGGTGAGGCGACACAGGTGGGTGAGCTCATGGTCGGTGACACCGCCCGTAACCTTCGACGCATTTTCTTTTTAAGCGAACGAATGAAAGGCCTAGGCCGTGCTGAGGATTTCAAGGTTAAGCGCGTTCATGTTGTTGGTGCGGGTGTGATGGGGGGAGACATTGCGACCTGGTGTGTTCTGCAAGGCTTTGAAGTCACTCTGCAGGATCGCGAGCTTAAATACATTACGCCTGCGATTGATCGAGCCAGGAAGCTGTTTAAAAAACGCTTGAAGAAAAAAGCGGCAACCAGTGCGGCTATGGCAAGGCTTATTCCTGATGTAGAGGGACGAGGTGTCGCACGCGCTGATGTGGTTATTGAAGCCATCTTTGAGAATGCTGAGGCCAAACGTGCGTTGTACGCCGCTATAGAGCCTGCTATGAGTGAGCACGCCATTCTGGCAACCAACACGTCGGCGTTGTTGTTAGAGGATCTGGCGCGTGATCTGGCGGATCCATCGCGTCTGATTGGTTTGCACTTTTTCAATCCCGTGGCCAAGATGCCGCTGGTGGAGGTTGTTCATGCCGAAAATACTGATGAGATGTGGGTAACCCGAGGTTGTGCGTTTTGTGCGCAGATTAATCGTTTCCCGCTGCCAACAAAAAGCACACCGGGTTTTCTGGTAAACCGCGTGCTCGCACCTTATCTGATGGAAGCCTTTACCTTGATGCTTGAAGGTATAGACATGCACACCATTGATGCCTCGGCTATTCACTTTGGTATGCCTATGGGGCCCATTGAGCTAGCAGATGTTGTTGGGTTGGACGTGTGCATGAATGTTGCGCAGACGCTTGCCAAGGGTGATGTGGAAGCGCAGCGTGCATTGCTACAGGCAAAGCTTGATGCAGGGGATTTAGGCAAGAAGACGGGCAAGGGGTTTTATAATTGGGACAAAGGTCGTCCTGATAAACGGACGATTGATGTCAACAGTCCTTACGGGGACAAGCTTGCACAACGATTGATCTTGCCGTTTCTGGAAGAGTGCAAAGCTGCATCGGCTGAAGGCATCGTTGCTGATGATGCTCTGCTTGATGCTGGTATTATTTTCGGTACAGGATTTGCGCCGTTTCGTGGCGGGCCCATGCAGTATTTGAAAGACACCCACTCGACAAAGGAGTCAGTGTAATGGCTACAACATTAAAGCCTGTCGCTATCGTTGGTGGTTTGCGCATACCGTTTTGTCGCTCTAACAGCGCCTATGCAGATATCTCCAATAAGAAAATGTTGAGCACAGTGCTCAATGGCATGGTTGAGCGTTACGCTCTTGAGGGGGAGCTTATCGGTGAGGTTAATGCTGGTGCTGTCATTTCCCACCCGCGTGATTGGAACTTGTCGCGCGAGGCGGTGTTAAGTACCAGACTCTCTGCCAGCACGCCCGCCCTGACCATGAGTCAGGCTTGTGGAACCTCGTTGCAAGCGGCCATGATGGCAGCAGCGAAGATAGCGTGTGGGCAAATCGACTCGGCTATTGCAGCGGGTACTGACACGGTCAGCGATGTTCCCATTGTGTTCAATAACAAATTTTCCAAACGACTGGTCTCATTGGGACGTGCACGAGATATCAAATCAAAGCTTGCGCTGTTCAAAGGGTTCGGGCCTAAAGAGCTTGCGCCTGTACCGCCTTCCGTCAATGAGCCGCGCACCTTGATGAGCATGGGACAGCATTGCGAGTTGATGGCAAAAACATGGGGAATAGAGCGCGTAGCACAAGACGAACTTGCCTTGCGCTCGCACCAGCGAGCAAGCGCTGCCTACGATGCTGGTTTTTACGATGATCTGCTGATCGACTGTGAGGGTGTTGTACGTGACAACAACTTGCGTGCTGATTCTTCAATGGAATCTTTAAGTAAGCTACGTTGCGCCTATGACAGAAGCGAGGCGGGCACGTTGACCGCTGGCAACAGCACACCGTTAACCGATGGTGCTGCAGGCGTTTTACTGTGTTCGGAAGAATGGGCGAGAGAGCGAGGTTTGCCCATTCAGGCGTACATCACACATTCGGCAACAGCGGCTGTTGATTTTGTTCAAGGAGCCGGGCTGCTGATGGCGCCTACAGTTGCTGTGAGTGACATGCTCAAACGCGCACAGATGTCGCTACAGGATTTTGATATCTATGAGATTCACGAAGCGTTTGCCGCCCAGGTGCTGTGTACCTTGAAGGCTTGGGAAGATGCTGATTATTGTCGACGTGAGCTGGGTCGTGATGAGCCGATGGGCTCATTTGACCTCGATCTTATGAACCCTGTTGGTTCCAGTCTGGCTGTGGGTCACCCCTTTGCGGCGACAGGTGCGCGGATCGTAGGATCGCTGGCAAAACAGCTATCAGACAAGGGCACTGGTCGTGGGTTGATCTCAATTTGTACCGCCGGTGGAATGGGCGTGAGTGCGGTACTGGAAGCGTAATGGCCTAGCCATATTTCTTCTCAAATACAATATTGATCAAGGATTTTGTTCACATGACTGACCACACGATTTTTATGCAGGCCGCCCTCGAGGAGGCCCGTAAAGGCCGGAAGGCCGGAGGTATACCTATTGGCTCTGTGCTGGTGGTTGATGGGGAGATTATCGGTCGAGGCCACAATCAGCGTGTGCAAAAAGGTAGCACTATCCGGCATGCTGAAATGGATTGTCTGGAGGAGACTGGGCGGCTGCCGGCTAGCACTTATCAGCGTGCCACGCTGTACTCCACCTTGTCTCCGTGCGATATGTGCAGTGGGGCTGTGCTTTTGTATGGCATCAAACACGTTGTGGTTGGCGAGAATCGAACTTTTCAAGGGCCTGAGGAGTATGTTCGCAGTCGCGGGGTAGAGGTTCAGGTGTTGGATGACCCTGCTTGTGTAGCCATCATGGAAGAGTTTATTGCGGCTGAGCCTGAGTTGTGGAACGAAGACATTGGCGAGTAGGATTTAGCGGCGTCAAGGGTTCTCACTGTGGATTTCAGACCAAGCGTGCCGTATTGCAATCAGCGTACGTACAACATAGTTATGTCACACCGACGGCGTCTTTTTTGATAAATACGACTGTCACCACTGAAAATGCGTCAGGAAACTCAAGGTTTCACGGCTTGTACTGCACGTGAACGGGTAGAATCGCGCGAAATGAATCATTAAGAAGGGAACTGTTTCGGTATGAAAATATTGGTAGGCGTGAAGCGCGTCCTGGATTACAACGTCAAGGCCCGTGTAAAAGCTGACAAGTCCGGCATTGAATTGGCAAACGTCAAGATGTCCATGAACCCCTTTGACGAAATTGCCGTTGAAGAGGCGTTACGGATCAAAGAGGCGGGACATGCCACTGAGGTCATCGCTGTGTCTATTGGTTCTAGTCAGTCTCAGGAGACTATTCGTACTGCTCTGGCGATGGGCGCAGACAGGGGTATCCTCATTGAAACTGACGAGCTGCTAGAGCCGTTGGCCATTGCCAAGCTGTTTAAAAATCTGGTGGAAAAAGAGCAGCCAGGCCTTGTGCTGCTAGGCAAGCAGGCTATTGATGACGACTCCAACCAGACGGGTCAGATGCTCTCTGCTCTTACCGGCATGGCGCAAGCAACCTTCGCCTCAAACGTGGAGTTCGAGGGAGAGGCTTTGAAAGTGACGCGTGAAGTGGATACGGGTCTTGAATCCATTCGTGTACAGATGCCTGCTATCGTCACTGCTGACTTACGCTTGAACGAGCCACGTTATGCCAAGCTGCCTAACATCATGAAAGCCAAGAAAAAGCCCTTGGAAATCATTCCGGTAGCAGATACAGGGGTTGATGTGTCCAGCGGGCTTTCTGTGGTTGAAGTCAACGAGCCGCCCAAGCGTGAGGCTGGCGTTCTGGTCAAAAGCGTGGCGGAGCTTGTCGACAAGCTGCGTAACGAAGCCAAAGTCATCTAAGTAAACAATTCAACGAGGAAAACACCATGAGTACATTGATTCTGGTTGAACACGAAGGCGGCGAGATTCGTCCGGCGACGCTCAACGTAGTCAGCGCAGCGGCGCAGATCGGTGGTGATATTCACCTGCTGGTTGCCGGCAGTGATGTTGCGGACGTTGCCACAAAAGCAGCCGCTGTTACCGGCGTTAGCAAAGTGCTGGTTGCTGACGATGCGGCATACGCTAATGAGTTGGCTGAAAATCTGGCAGCGCTGGTTATCAGCCAGGCTGCCGGTTACAGCCACATCCTGTTTGCAGCAACGGCTGCCGGCAAAAATGTCATGCCACGAGTGGCTGCATTGCTGGATGTATCAGGCATCTCTGACATTATCGAAGTGAAAAGCGACGATACATTTGTGCGGCCTATCTATGCCGGTAATGCACTGGCAACGGTTAAGAGTGCAGATTCCGTCAAAGTGATTGGCGTACGTACCACTTCGTTTGACACCGCAGAAGCTACTGGTGGAAGCGCCACTGTAGAGAATGTGGATTCTGCCGGTGCCAGCGCCCTAGTGTCTTTCGTGGGTCAGGAGCTTTCTCAGTCTGATCGTCCAGAGCTCACCAGTGCCGATATTGTGGTCTCAGGCGGTCGTGGTATGCAGAACGGCGAAAACTTCTCCATGCTTGACGATATTGCCGAGAAGCTAAACGCTGCTGTGGGAGCTTCACGGGCAGCAGTTGACGCAGGCTTTGTGCCTAACGAGTACCAGGTAGGGCAGACGGGCAAGGTGGTTGCGCCTGATCTGTATTTGGCTGTGGGCATCTCAGGGGCCATTCAGCATCTTGCAGGTATGAAAGACAGCAAGGTGATCGTAGCGATAAACAAGGACGAAGAGGCCCCGATTTTCCAGGTAGCCGATTACGGTCTAGTCGCTGATTTGTTTGATGTTTTGCCGGAATTGTCAGCTGCGCTGAACGATTGACGCCGCCCCCCGGCACCTGGCAAGTAGCAGTGGGTCTGGATAGACAGGCCCATTGCCTTATGCACTAAGGGTTTATACTTTCTCAGCACCCACCGCTATAGGAACTGTGTATGGAAAGCAAAATCAAAGAGGCCATCGACAAGTCGCTCGAGGAGCTGAAGTCCATTCAGGAAAAAGTGGATGAATTTATCGACGATATTCCCGACGATACTCACCAGATCAAGACTACGGCGAAAAACACCCTGGCGCAGATCAACACGCTGCTGAACAACGCCGTGAAGCAGGCTGGCGATCAGGCCGATGAGGCTCAACTGCAGGCTCACCTTGGCGTCAAGGAAGCTCAAGAGAAGATCGAGGCATCAAAGGTTGTTGTCGATGATTATTTAGCGCGCGCAGGCGACGAATCGAAAAAGCTGCTGGATGAGGTACAACTCAAACAACACCTGGCGATGATGGAGGCGCGTGATTTCTGGGATGAGCGTGGGTCGAAAATGGCGGAGGAATTCAAGGAATCCGCAACTAATTTTCAAAGCGTGGCCGAAAAGGCCGCTGCTGACTTGCAGAGCGCTTTTGCTCAGTTCAGCGATATCTTTACCAATGCGGATAAGAACAAGAAGGGCTGATTCGGCCCTTTTGTGGCTGGGCACAATCCGCTGAGATAACACAACGGGCTTAGCCCAATGTGTTCACAGGTTCGCCCAGCCAGCCCTTACGGCACGTAGAACGTTTTATGTGTAATTTTCCACCGTGTATCGAGACCCTTTTATGACTTACACAGCACCTGTAAAAGATATTGCTTTTGTTTTGAATCATGTCGTCGGACTTGATGAGCTAGCGAGCCTGGAAGGGTTTGAAGATGCATCAAAAGATCTGGTGGATGCCATCCTCGAGGAGTCGGCGAAGTTCACCGGTGATGTTCTAGCGCCGTTGAACTGGTCAGGTGATCAACAGGGTAGTCAGTGGAAGGATGGAGAGGTGGTCACTCCAGATGGCTGGAAGGAGGCATATTCTCAATTTACCGAGAGCGGTTGGGGAAGTTTGTCGTTTTCCACAGAGTTCGGTGGTCAGGGCCTACCAATGACTGTTGCAGCTGCTGTGCAGGAAATGTGGCACAGTGCCAATATGTCGTTTGGCTTGTGCCCACTGTTAACTCAGGGTGCTGTGGATGCCATAGAACACCACGCATCAGATGAGCTTAAGCAACGTTACCTGCCAAAAATGGTGGAAGGCGTTTGGTCAGGCACCATGAACCTAACTGAACCTCAGGCAGGGTCTGATCTTGCTGCTGTGCGGACGAAAGCTGTGCCTGTTGGTGATCACTACCTCATCAAAGGTCAGAAAATCTACATTACGTATGGTGAGCATGACTTAACCGAGAACATCATTCATCTGGTGTTAGCACGATTGCCAGATGCGCCTGAAGGTGTAAAAGGTATTTCTTTGTTTGTGGTCCCCAAATTTCTGATCAATGACGATGAATCCCTAGGGGCGCGCAACGATGTTAGCTGCGTATCCATCGAACATAAGTTAGGTATCCATGCCAGTCCCACGTGCGTCATGAGTTACGGCGACAACGATGGCGCAATAGGTTATCTGGTGGGCAAAGAAAATCAAGGTCTGGTCTACATGTTCACCATGATGAATCAGGCGCGGCATGCCGTAGGTGTAGAAGGTTATGGTATTGCTGAGCGTGCTTACCAGAAGGCGGTGAGCTATGCGCGTGATCGCAAGCAGGGAAAAACCATGCTGGGCAAAGATGCAGATGATCATGGCATTATCAATCACCCGGATGTGCGCCGAATTCTTATGACAATGCGCTCCAACATAGAGGCCATGCGTGGCTTGGGGCTAGAGTGTGCGGCAGCTTTTGATCGGGCAAGGCGTCATAGCGACCCTGCCACACGTGAAAAAATGCAGCGTCGCGGTGAGCTACTGACACCGCTGGTTAAAGGCTGGTCTACCGAGATGGGTGTGGAGCTTTGCTCTTTGGGTGTTCAGGTTCATGGTGGTATGGGTTTTATCGAAGAAACTGGTGCTGCTCAGTTTCTCAGAGACGCCCGAATTGCACCTATCTATGAAGGCACTACGGCTATTCAGGCGAATGATTTAATAGGCCGGAAAACATCGCGTGATGGTGGGCAGGGGATGTCTGAGCTTCTTAGTGATATGCAAGAGGTGCTGGTGCAGCTAAAACAAGCTGATCATCTTGACATGAAGGCTATTTCCAAGCGGTTTGAGCCTGCTATTGCATCGGCGGATAAAGCGACACAGTGGTTACTGGGTCAGAATGATGCCACCTTGCCTTCTGCCACCTCTGTCGAGTTCCTCATGATGCTTGGACGGCTGGCAGGTGGCTGGATGATCGCGCGATCCGCATTAGCAGCATTGGCACTAAAAAAGGAAGACGGGGCAGATCATGGCTACCTCGACGCCAAGATCATGCTGGCGCGTTACTACGCCGAACGCATGTTGCCGCTGGTGGAATCCAGTGAAATTATCGTGGTGGAAGGCGCTGAGAGTACCATTAGCCTGGATTCTGCACAGCTTTGAGCTAGCCCGGTTTGACGACCCCCTGAACTAGCAGGTGCCTGCGGGGCTCACTCATTGAGCCCCAGTCTTTCGTTAGACTTCAAGCCAAAAGGTACGATGTCTCGAACCGCTTCGCTGTTGATCACACCGTACACATGCGGAAAAAGCTCGCTTCCGCCTACCGTGTTTTCCCTGATCAGTGCACTGCTTAGTTTGTCCGGATCGAGCAACATCAGTTGAACATCATCCACATTCTGGTAGAACCGTGAAACTACACCGGACAGCTGGTTCTGATCACAGCAGTGAATAAAGCCTTCTGATTTCAAGGAGGCGCACTGATATTTGCCTGAAGATTGGTATTGCTCGATATCAGTATTCAGAGCGATGTGAAAGATTGTGGATTGTGCAGTCATGTGTCTGGGATAACGGGTTTAAAAGTCGAGTTTACTTGACTGTAAATCATCCGGCTTTGTTCGCTCATGGTTTGTCCGATTTATTTGTGTATGGTTGATCTCACCGATCAGCTTGATCGAAAAATCATAATGTGGATGGTGCTGTGGATATAAAATTGAAATGTAAATGTGGTGCCGTTACCGGTGTAGCCACTAACATCACGCCAAAAAATGGCAACCGAATTGTCTGCTGCTGCAGCGATTGTCAGGCGTTTGCACAACACCTTGGTCGTCAGGGCGATACGCTGGATGAATTTGGTGGCACTGAGATATTTCAGACATCTCAGGCGCAGGTCAGTATCAAGAAAGGTGCAGAGCACTTGCGAGCTCTACGCCTAACAAGCAAGGGGTTGACGCGTTGGTACACAGATTGTTGTGACACCCCTGTTGCCAACACGATTAATGCAAATTTTCCATTTGCAGGGTTGATCCACAGTTTCATCAGTATCAAAGGAGATAGAACGCCTGCACTAGGCCCGGTATCTGCCTACGTGCAGACTCAGCACGCTATTGGCACGCCAACCTATCCTCACAGCGCCAAGAAATTTCCACTAGGTGTCACACTAAAAGTGCTTCATAAAATTGTGGTTTGGAAAGCAAAAGGCATGCAGACACCGTCAGTTTTTTTTGACGATGAGGGTAGACCGGTTTCGAAGCCTGTTGTACTGGGTGAAAATTCTTGACGGTG
>JALZVU010000185.1 GCA_023301795.1 Granulosicoccus sp. | reverse complement strand
ATAACCTGAGTACGTGTTGGCTGATCTATCCAGACATCGATGGGCCTGCGCAGGTTTATCGCCATCTGCCGTAGATCGTCCAGCCCGAAGATATGGTCAGCATGCGAATGCGTCAAAACCACACCCTCTATTGAGGAGACGTTTGCTGAGAGAAGTTGTTCACGCAAGTCGGCACCGGTATCCACTACCACAGTGGTTTTCTCCGGCTCGTTATTGTCCTGTGATTGAGCGCGTTCGATTAGCAGCGAGCAGCGGCGACGTCGATTTCTAGGCTCATCCGGATCGCAGTTGCCCCAGACATGCCCAACTCTAGGTACGCCGCCGGATGAGCCTGTGCCCATCAGTGTAAGTGTCAGTGAATCGTGCATGGTCATGAAGTGTTTTTGTTAACGTGCCGATTGGTTCGAGTATACCTATGCTGTGGGGCTCTCCTATCGTCTGGCCTCAGCCTGTACCGACAAGAATACAAATTTAGGTGTGAGTATGTGGGTGACGCCATGTGTCAGTTCGGTATCGACACTTAAGCTGTCGCCTTCCTCGAGCAAGAGTTTCTGTTTGCCATAATGATAATACGCTGAACCCTCAAAGACGTGAATAAGCAGTACCCCATGGCCTACGTAACGTGGCGGCTCGTTGTCCTGCGGGGTGATGGTGACAAGGTGAGCTTCAAAATTCAGATCACGGCGACGATGTGCTGCCAGGTTTATGTAGTGGTGCATGTGATCACCCATTAACCGTGTCGATACGATGCCAGCACCCTTTTTAACGTGGGTGAAGTCTGTTCGCTCCGATACGATATCCCGAAACAGACTGGTCAGGGGGACGTCCAGCGCATCGCTTAATGCACTCATGGTGGAGATAGAGGGTGAGACTTGTCCGCTTTCTATGCGGCTGATCATCGCCGCTGAAATTCCTGAGATTTCAGCTAATTGACGCGCTGAAATCGCGCGTGTTTCGCGCAGATCGCGCAAGGCATTGCCAATGGTCGGGTCGCTGTCCGATTCCGTTGGTTTATTACCGTTTCCCATGGTGTCTTTGCTAGTCATCAGTCATAGAAGTGCATTGCCGCATTTATTGATATCTTAGCCCTCGACTCGAGGGTCGTGTCGAAGGCTTTTCGTTAAGTCTTTGTTGGTTCTATTGGATTGCATTTGCTGCATGTTATTAACTGATGGTAAATGCGATAATCGTCTGTGTCTACGAGCTACGCATCTAACCCCGTCTTTTGCTGTTTATTGCCGTAAGGAGTGTTGCTCATAAGCGCGGCAGTCTGGCTGTTCGTGATGCCGTAAGCGCGCAGTGGCATGGTATGGTTATCGTCTATGAATGATGATGCGCCAATAATCCAAGCCTCGGGGTTAAACAAATTTTATGGACGCTTTCAGGCACTCAAAAACATCAATCTGAACGTGAAACAGGGAGAGCGGGTTGTTGTCTGCGGTCCCTCCGGTTCAGGTAAGTCGACGCTGATTCGTTGCATTAATGCATTAGAGAATCACGACGCTGGACGCCTTGTTGTCGATGGCATTGAGGTTTATGAAGGATCAAAGCAAATCAGAAACCTTCGACAGGAAGTGGGGATGGTGTTCCAGCAGTTTAATCTTTTTCCGCATCTTACCGTTTTGGAAAACCTGACCATTGGTCCTGTCAGAGTCCGCAAGTTGAACAAGCAGGACGCTGAGCGCAACGCGCGCAAGTACCTTGAACGGGTCCACATACCCGAGCAGGCCGACAAATACCCAAGCCAGCTTTCCGGCGGGCAGCAGCAACGCGTGGCTATTGCCAGATCACTGTGTATGGAGACCAGAATCATGTTGTTTGATGAGCCGACATCAGCACTGGATCCGGAAATGATCAATGAAGTACTCGACGTCATGGTTAACCTTGCAGACACAGGAATGACCATGGTGTGTGTGACTCACGAGATGGGATTCGCCCGCAAGGTGGCCGATACTATGGTGTTTATGGATCAGGGAGAGATCGTGGAATCTGCACCACCGGAGAAATTCTTTACCGAGCCTGAAACTGAACGCTGCAAAGCATTTCTGAAGCAAATACTCGTTCACTGATCATGTCGACTGCCGCCCCGCAAGGGTATGTTCGCCCGCAACTACCTCTGATATCGCGTATTTTTCAAACGCCTGCAGCATCAGTGAGTATCTATCTGGTGGTGGTGGGGTTGATTGTATACTCAGCGTTCAATGGCGCTCAGGCCATGGGTTACAACTGGCAGTGGTACAGAGTCCCTCAGTATTTTTACACGCTAACAGATGATGGGTTTCAGTGGGGCGAGATCAGTATTGGCCTGGTTAAAACGGTTGAGCTTTCGCTGCTAGCGTTTTTCTTTGCTGTGATACTCGGTTTGTGTGTTGCCATGCTACGGCTGTCAGGGCTAGTGGTCGGTAAGGCTATGGCTGTGGTTTTTCTTGAGCTCGTACGCAACATGCCTTTGCTTGTATTGCTGTACCTGTTCTACTACGTGCTTGGCCCTATATTTGAGCTGGATCGTTATTGGGCTAGCATATTGTGTCTGGGTGTTTATCATGGCGCTATGGTGTCCGAGATATTCCGGGCGGGAATTAACGCTATACCTGTTGGGCAGTGGGAAGGTGCGCGATCAATCGGTATGTCCAAACCGCAGATTTATCGCTTTATTGTTTTACCGCAAACTGTTCGCTTTATGCTGCCCCCACTGACTGGTGAGGCGGTGAACATGATTAAGAGCTCCGCTATTGTCAGCGTCATTGCGGTAGCCGAATTAACAACAATCGGACGTAACATTATCTCAGATACCTATATGAGCTTTGAGATCTGGTTTACCATCGCGGCGGTATATCTGATCGTTACGCTCATTCTGTCGATCGGTGTATCGGTTGTTGAACGACATTATTCCGTTCATTAAATATCCACTAATAAGGAAGCTTGATATGAATATCGTACGGCGTGTAAGTAGTGCAGCTTTGCTGTTGAGTCTGTCGGTTCTGGGAGTGTCGTCCGCGTGGGCGCAACAGGCCAGTCAGGCGTTATCTTCGGATAGTGCAATCGAGACCATCAAGAAGCGTGGTGCCATTAAAATCGGGTTGTCTATATTCAAGCCCTGGTCCATGAGAGACAAGAATGGCGAGCTCATCGGCTTCGAGCTCGATGTAGGTAACAAGCTGGCTGAAGATATGGGTGTGGAGGCGGAGTTTATCCCTACTGCCTGGGACGGGATCATTCCCGCACTGGTAGCTGGTAAATTTGACGTGATCATCAGTGGTATGACCACAACACCACAACGCAATCTGACAATCAACTTTACTGATCCGTATGCCTATTCAGGCCTGACCATTCTTGCCAATACCAAGATGACCGAAGGTATGGCTATTGAAGACTTTAACAGCTCTGATGTGACTTTCGCTGCCCGCCGTGGTGCAACGCCCGCTACGCTGATAGCGGAAATGTTCCCGGAAGCTGAGCTACTTTTGTTTGATGAAGATGGCGCGGCAACACAGGAAATCCTGAACGGTAAAGCGCATGCCACGATGGCTGCTGAGCCTACACCTTCCGCTGAGGCGCGACGTTATCCGGATGTCCTGAATGTGCCATTTGATACAGCATTCTCAGCTACCGGCGAATCCTTTGGCTTACGCAAGAGCGATCCGGATGCAATAAATTTTTTCAACAACTGGATCAATATGCACACACTCAATGGCTGGTTGAAAGAGCGCAATGATTACTGGTTTCGCGGTGTCGAGTGGGAATCAGAGGTGCCTGAGTAAGTAGTGGAAAGATCGAACATCGTCCTGCATCACATCGCTTTAAGCCGTGCCGCTGAGGCGGATGATTGACGTGCTCGCAAAGTTAAAACGGCTGCACTGGTTCGACTACGTATTGCTGGTCGGGCTGGTTGCAGTCGTGGTACTCATCTGGTACCGCATTGAAGGATCGCTGAATTACACGTGGCGCTGGCATATCATTCCCAACTACATCCTCAGATTTGATGAGGATGAGGGGCGTTGGGTTGCCAATTTATTACTTCAAGGTGTCATCACCACGATACGCATCAGTATTTACGCCAGCATTCTCGCTCTGGTGCTTGGTGTCATATTGGGTATAGCCAGATGTTCCAAGAATCTGACGGTCCGGATGCTTGCACGGACATATCTGGAAGTTCTTCGGAACATCCCCCCTGTGGTTGTTATCTTCATATTCTTCTTCTTTCTTTCAGAGCAGCTGGTAACAGCCTTTGGGATAGAGGATTGGGCGCGCGCCATTGCACGTCAGGATGAAAAGGAGGTGTGGGAATTTTTCTTTGGCGATATGCGGCGATTTCCATCGCTGGTGTCGGGTGTGATCGTGCTGGCGCTGTTTGAAAGTGCGTTTGTTGGAGAAATAGTCAGGGCGGGTATCCAGTCAGTACACAAAGGACAGCATGAGGCCGCTCAATCAATCGGAATGAGTAAAACGGATCAGTTACGGTTTATTGTGCTGCCTCAGGCGCTGCGCAAAGTGGTTCCGCCGATGGCTAATCAGTTTATCTCTCTTATCAAAGACAGCTCCATTATTTCGTTGATATCTGTTCAGGAGCTTACGTTTAAGACCGTGGAGCTTGTGGCCTCAACAAGAGCAATCTTTGAAGCGTGGATTGTTACGGCCGTGTTTTATTTTGTTATCTGTTTTGGCCTTTCGTTGTTGTTTCGACGGTTGGAGAGACCGAAAGCCCGAAATGCCTGAGGGCTTTGGTATTTATATAAGATGGGGAATTCATAGCTATTGGCTAATTCAAAATCTACCCGCGTACTTACGCCGGTAACGCAAGCTATGCAAGAAGGTGCGCTTTCGCGTGCTGAGCTTAAGCAGCTAATGAAACGATCAGACAAGCCCGCATTGACCCGGCTAGCGTTGTTGTTTGGCCTGCTGGCGGTAACAGGATCAATCATCTGGATGGCGTTAGGCAGCTGGTGGCTTGTGCCTGCTATGTTCGTGCATGGTGTTGTGTTGGTACATTTGTTTTCCTTACAACATGAGTGCTGCCATTACACCGCGTTCAAAACACGCTGGCTTAATGATGCGTTTGGCAATTTATGTGGTCTTGTCATCATGTTGCCCAATCGTTTTTTTCGGTATGAGCACTGTGATCACCACACCTACAC
>JALZVU010000184.1 GCA_023301795.1 Granulosicoccus sp. | reverse complement strand
ATCAGTCGTACCAGCACATTGCTGACCTTGGAGCGATGTCCCTATTCTCGCGCTGATGGCATTCACCTTTAGCAGCCAAAGGGCTAGACCAAGTAAAAGCTGATGTGGTCACCGTGTTGGTACTGAGAGTGATGGCACATGACTATCGGAGAAAATAATGGATAAACCACCAAAGTACGATCCTGCTGACTTCGAGCCGATGGACACAGGTATCACGTTAACGCCGGGCGACACCGTTCGTGTGTTGCGTGAACTGAATGAGATGTCTCAGACTCGGCTGGCTGAGCTTTCCGGTATCGCACAGACCACATTGTCAGCGATTGAAAGTGGTCGTACTCGGCTTGGTGCAGAACGGTCAAAAATGTTGGCAAGAGTTTTCAACGTTCATCCGGCTGTCATTCTGTTCTCAGACTGGAAGCAAGATGCAGCGTGACGGGTGCAGCCCACTTACTTGCAGATAATAATCACGCCGATTCAGGCCACACCCTCCCTAAAAATGCACCCGATACCCAACTCGCAGCCGGTTACTACTGGCATAGTCATCTTGTGCGCGCCTGTCATAAAAAAAGAATGCGCTTTGGCTGCGTCGAAACACGGCCGTTGTCCCAACGCTTAGCAAAAGCACGCTGCTATCTCTTTCGTTGCCGATAAAGTCGATATCATTATTGTCTGTATCGCTGATAAAGTGTGCGGTAACGGCGTCTTTATCTGTCTCGTTTTCTATTTGTAATTTGGCCGTCACGGAGGGCACGAACACCGCTTTCGATGTATTGATTACATGGCGTGCCTCTGCGCCTAATGCCAGCCGCGTTGAGGTTATGGTTTGCTCGTCAACCTGAAGTGTCGTGCCTGAACTGGCTATGCCGTTGCCTAATGATGAGGTCTCATCAAAGCCGTCTATTGATGCTCTCGTAAGGGCTAGCTGAAAAGTCGGGCCGAACTCGGTGGCTCCCCGCTGAAACGTTTTCCCGGCGTTCATGGCGAACGTGACACGGGAGGCGTCGGTATCGCTTATAGCAAACTCATCATTTTGCCCTGGCAGGTTAATTCTGCGTTTCAGGTCAAGCTCGTTCTGACTGATATCTAAAACAATATCAGCGTAGCCCAGGTCTTGTTCATACCAGGTTCCAAAGCCGCTGAGGCTAAAGCCACTCATGCTCAGGTCGCCGTTGTTGCCATCAAAATCTGTATCGTCATTAACCACACCTATCGCAGTGCCGACGACCACATTGGCATTAATCCGATAGTCAGCTCCAACGCTCAAGCTGTTGGTGTTGATGTTTGCATCGCGTTGTATGCCATCGCCATCAACACTGCCAAAAGCGATATTGCCGTTTACGAAAAACCCTATGGGGCTATCGTTCAATACATCACTTGAAGCGCCGCCACCGGTAAACTGAGTAAGTGCGCTTTTTCCGTGTTGCAGCACTGAGCCGCCAATGCTCTGATCCCATAGCTGCAAATTCAACGCGCTAATGTCGACACTCTCACGACGACCTTCTCGCACTGTGCGAATACGCGACTGCAGATTACTGATCTGATGGTCTGCCGTGCTTAACAGTGCATCACCCATGGCAAAGACTTCCTCAGCTGCCAGCCGGTCCAGACTTGTGGCCATGTCACTTTGCAGATTGACTGTATCACAGGTGTTACGCAGGTTGGCTTGTCCATCGGTGTCAAGTTCTTCGTCGTTAGCTGCTAATTCCGCACAGACACGATTAAACGCTGTCTGTGTTGTTCGCTGATTCCGAGTGAGCGGGTTTGGGCCAGGTTGTGATGGCTCATTGCCAGACACATCCTCACAAAAGTTCCCGGTGCACTCTTGAACATTAAATATGTACACCACTTCATTGAAACCTGGTTCACTGGATTCATCAACCGCGTTCAGGTTGTCGAATCCTCGCACTGTAATCGTTACTGTGGTGGCTTCAAGAAACTGAACATCAACATCGGCGGTAGCGGGTGAGATGGGCTGCGTTCCTAAAATTATGGCCGCTCCGGCAGGTTCCACGCTCCATGCAGAAAACGATGAATTGGAAGGTTGGTAAAAGGTTGGGGACCCGTTGGACTCGGGTGCTTCATTCGGTCGGTTTACCGCAAGTTCAAAGATAGTGTCGCCCACGTATATGTCAGTTTCGTTTCGAACTACTGGAGCACTTATTGGCGCAATGAAAATTTTCCGCGCGTCTCCCGAGCCCTCTGATGGGGCTTGAGCGTAAGCCAGCTGCGCAGTAAGCGATCCTGCAGTAGCGCACATCATGGCAAACGCTAGCGCGATGACCCTGTGTCGTTTCGTTGATGTTGGTTTCCAAGTTTCATCGGCACGGGAGGAGGGAGACTGGCTTGTGTGCTTTGCAGGTCGATGAAATGTGGGTAGGTTGAATGTCAAGGTTTAAGCCTCGTGCTTAAAGTAGATTGCAGTATCAGTTCACACTGGCTTTGCAATCCCCTAGCCATCACAGCGCCAGTTAACGCTATGTATCGTTGCATCAAAATAACGCTACAAAGTGATTTAACAGATCTTGAAATACAAACGCTGATCACTAGTATCTCTGTGCAGCCGAGGTCTCAGAGAGAGTCGGCGGCAAGACTTTTTATATTGCTTCTATTGGAGAATATTGTAATGAAAATTGATTTAGCGCCTCTTTACGCGAACACCGTTGGCTTTGACCGTTTTGGCTCGTTGCTTGATGCAGCACTTAGCGCCGACCGGCAGTCAGCAGGTTACCCCCCTTACGACATCGAGCTGGTTGGCGAGAATAAATACGCCATCACTCTGGCAGCCGCAGGCTTCCAAGAGCAGGAGATTGATGTTCAAGTTGAGAAAGGTGTTCTAACCGTTCGCGGTAAGAAGGAAGATGCGAAAAAGGATTCCAGATACCTACACCGTGGCATTGCTACCCGTTCTTTCGAGCGAAAATTTAATCTTGCAGACCATGTAGAGGTGGTCAATGCGCAGATGGATAACGGGTTGCTGAAAATATCACTGGTCAGAGAGATACCCGAGGCCATGAAGCCAAGGAAAATCCCAGTGGGTAACACGGCGTCCTTTATTGAAAACGACGTAGCCAAGTAGTCGCCAGTGGGGGATGGCCAGGCTCGCCGAGCGCTTCTAGCGCAGGCAGCCTGACTGGTATCGGGGTTAGCTGCGCTTTGTTGTCTGGGAGTTCGCGCCGCAACTTCGTGAGTGAAACAAGTTCTCGCAGGTCACTCACCTGCGAGAGCTTTTTACTGTATATACTGCCAGTTATTATGGCAGTGAGCGACGAACAGCAAAAATTTCTTGAGCAGCTCGCAGCACGCATCCCACGCCTGTTCGAAGCCATACGCTCAGGTAATGTGAAGAGTGAATACATTATTGGCGTTAAGTGCATCGGGCATCGCCATGTGCGACTCAAGCTAGTCGCAGAAGTGGTCGACGCTGGCGCTAACCCGCTTAAAACGCACGGGATGGAAGCGCCGGTTCAACTTGTTGTAAAAGCAGAATTATTGCCGGCAGAGGAGCTCACGCCGGACGTTGAAGCTGATGCTCTGATAACGCAAAAGCCTGACTAGACGCCCTACCACTCGGTAGGGCATCCATCTAGATTTGTGCGTAACGATCTTCGTCCGTCCAGCCTCTGTTGATCACAAACAACACTAGTCCGAGGAGGAGTATCGACACGGCAGCATAAAAAAGACTGCCGCCATCACTTTCGCCGTTGTGCAGAACTTCCACACCTAACGGAGAGAACAGGTGAAAGAATACTGCACCCGACATAACGGCTGAGCCCATAAGCCCACCGTAGGCATGAAACCTGCGCCGGGTGATACCAAAAAATGATTTCGTCATCTTGGACAGCACCCACAGCAAAGCAGGTAGAAGCAGCACGATAGCGGTAAGCAGTTCAAATCCGCCCACGATAAACGCCCCAAAGCTAGTAAATATATTGCCAACGGCGCTGCCTACAAATCCACCAATCCATTCGCCGATGGTGCTGAAGATGTGTTGGGTGTCAGGATGCTGGGTAAATTTGTAGGGCAATGATCCTAGAAAGATGTAGCACATCCACAATACGATTGGCCAAGACAAGATGGCGCGTAGATATTTCATGATTTCAGCTGTCTCATTACTGCAATACAAATGAGGTTAGCACTTTACCGGCAACTTTCAGCCATAGATGCCATGGCCTGAATGCAAGGCTTGATGGCGGGCACAAATGCGGGTCGCATAAATGCCCTGCCGTGTTAACGGTGCCGTTCGTGTTCTATAAACAAGTCAGCGACCTTCAGAGCATCGATTTCGTAATCTCCGCGAGCCAGTTGGGCTTTGATTGAGTCCACTTTTTCTCTATCAAATCGTCTGCCGGTTGTGCGTCCGTCTCGCACTGGGCGTACGTTAGGACGATTTTGCAGCTCGTCCACCTGTGCGCGCAAATTGGGTCCGCCCGGGTCGTCACCCTGACGGCGTCCGTAAGCAATGGAACTGGTATCGTGGCGCTCTTTTCGGGCGTTCGCAATATCAGTTACGTTAGTGGCAGAGTGTCCGCCTTTGTCTAGAGCCATCTTTAGTACATCCTCGTCGTGATCCTTTGATCCGGGCCCGGAGGCGCGAATCGGATCATTCTTGATTTTTATATGTTCTCTCGCAGATTACGTATCAATCTTGCAAAATTCATTAGCAATAATGCTTGAAAAAGCTTGATTGGCCGTCATCTAACGGGTAATGCAGGAATCGGCGTGTCTGGGAGTTAATGTAACCTGAAATATCGTTACATACGGTCAGGTCACAAAGCCTCTAGGCATAATCAGTGGGCGGACACAGAGTGTGCGGAATGAACGGGTAACGGGTGTGAAAATGATGCTTAGGGTTAGAAATAAGCTGTTATTGCTGGGTTGACATGTTATTTTTGTGTTTCAGTCGTCAATTCTTTGTCTTATCTGTTCCTTCTTCTATCATCTATTGAACGTTTCGGTACCGTCCAGGCCGTATTGCCAAGAGTGTCCTCATGACTAGTAGAAAAGAAGCCAAGAAAATTCTTATCGTTGATCAGGATGCTGATAGCGCGCAGCGCTTGTCACATCAGTTGCAGTTCATCGACTATGAGACCAAAACCCTGAGCTCTCCGGAGCTATTGGATAGTCTGGGCGATTTGAACGGTTACTCCAGTATTCTGGTGGCCAATTTTCACGCGATCATTCCGTGGGCTACCAATTTGCGGACTCGCCTGGAAAACTGCCCGCCTTTGGTCCTGCTGTTGGGATCCAGCCCCGCTGACATCTCGCAAGGTGAGATCGATGCCAATTTCGTTGGCTGTCTCAAGGCCGATATTCGGTATTCGGCGCTGTCAGATATTTTGCACAAGTCAGAAGTGCGTGGTACAGCCAATACTGCACCCAGCAAAGAAAGCACCCAAAACCCTGAATTGTTCAGATCGCTGGTCGGGAACAGCCGATCGGTGCAACGCGTTCGCAAAATGGTCGATCAGGTAGCGCCCACCGAGGCCACTGTGCTCATTCTTGGCGAATCTGGTACGGGTAAAGAGGTCGTCGCTCGTAATATTCACTACTACTCCAACCGGCGTAATAAGCCCTTTGTACCCATCAACTGTGGGGCGATTCCCGGTGAGCTATTGGAATCAGAGCTGTTCGGGCACGAAAAAGGCTCGTTTACCGGTGCGGTAGCCGCACGGCAAGGACGTTTCGAGCTGGCTGAAGGGGGCACGATATTTCTTGATGAAATCGGCGATATGCCACTGACCATGCAGGTCAAGTTGCTGCGTGTCATTCAGGAGCGCTCGTTTGAGCGTGTGGGTAGCAACAAAAGCATCAAAAGTGATGTACGCATCGTGGCGGCCACCCATCGTAATCTGGAAGCGCTGATCGAAGAAAGCCGGTTCCGTGAAGATCTGTATTATCGGCTTAACGTTTTTCCGATCGAAATGCCGCCGTTGAGCAGCCGCGCCGAAGATCTCCCTTTACTGGTGAATGAACTGATTACCCGTCTGGAGCACGAGAAGAAGTCGTCGGTGCGCCTTACGCCTGCCGCCATGATGGCGCTATGCCACTACGACTGGCCGGGTAACGTGCGTGAGCTGGCCAATCTGATGGAGCGACTCACTATTTTGCACCCTTATGGGGTTGTTGATGCGGGTGATTTGCCGCCGAAGATGGCACCTCATGGCAGCACACTCAATCAGGAACGCGAAGAGGAGGAGGTGGGGCCACTGCCCATGGTCGAGGGTATGCCAGCTGTTCCGTTGAACAACAAGCCAAGGTTGCCGCGTGAGGGTATTGACCTTAAGCAGCATCTCACCGATATCGAGATCAGTCTAATCGAGCAAGCTCTGGATGAATGTTCGGGAGTCGTCGCACATGCTGCCAATCGACTGCGGATCCGGCGTACTACGCTCGTTGAGAAGATGCGTAAATATACGATTCAGCGTCCTGAAGAAATTTCGTAACAGATAGATTGTGAGCTCGGCTTGCGCAATAGCGAGCCGAGTGTTCTTGACAGAATACACTCAGGGTATTCTTAGCATAGGGGCAAGCTACCCCGCCAACCTTCCGTCACCGCTTTTGCCGTGACCAGAGCTAGCTCTCAATACGGCTCCTTCGCTTGGTATCTTCAATTGGCCAGAAGGTTGCTCGTTGTAAGCAGACCTGCTGGAGATTGCTCGCACACGCCCCTTACCACGTTCTGAAGTCATAGTTCACATTTTGTATGTGATATGAGTCACACAATTCGCTCAAATTTTTTGATGACGCGTTAGATACGTGTACCACGAATGATTGCTGGTTCGAGACTTGCTCCATGTCAGTTCTGAAAGCGTTTCGTTATCGCAGCTTCATGTCGAGGTTGCAGCGGAACGTCAGGAGGACAGAACATTGCAGTCAGTTGTTTCCAAGAGTCGAGTGTTGCTTTCGTGAGAATGCCCGACCCATTCACAGCACATAGACATGCTAAGCCTATTCAGGCTGAACCCGTCCAGACCATCGCTATTGCTGGTGGTAAGGGTGGGATAGGCAAGTCGATTGTTGCTGTGAATCTGGCCGCATCATTAGGTGCGAGCAATCATGAAGTATTGCTCGTCGACGGTGATCTGGAGATGGGGAACATTGATCAATTATTGAGTCTGCAACCAGCACATACCTTGTCTGATGTAGTTAGCGGGGATCGTATTCTGGGTGACATTCTGTTGCAGGGACCACGTGGCGTGACCGTTGTGCCAAGTGCCAGCGGTATTTCAAAGATGGCGCGCTTGTCTCAGATTGAACATGCCTCATTAGTGGGGCTGTTCAGCGACCTGCATACCTCCGCGGACACCTTGATCGTAGATGTTGCGACGGGGCTTTCGGAGAGCGTGGTGAGTTTCTGCCGCGCAGTTCGAGAGGTCATCATTGTTGTGGTGGATGAGCCGACCGCTATGCGGGATGCTTTTGCCACGATCAAGGTGTTGCACGAAACCTGTCGGGTAAGACGATTTCGTATTGTTACAAACAAGACTGAATCGACGCGTCATGGGCTGGATGTATATGCAGCTCTGACACAACTGACAGATAATTACATGGATGTGTTGCTCGATTATTGTGGATCCATTCCATCAGATCCGCAATTGAAATTGGCGGTGTGCCAACAAAAGTCTGTAGTAGAAGCCTTCCCGAGATCACCAAGCGCGCTTGCATTCCGGAAACTTGGTGCACGAGTTGCACGGTGGCCTAAGCCTCAGACCCCTTGTGGACACATTGAATTTTTTGTAGAGCGGTTGATACAGACCGCGGAAAGTACACGGTGAGAACAACTTCCGTATGAATGCACACGCGATGTACAACGAAGCAACCACGGTTGACCCTGATGGGTTGGTTGCGGCAAATGCTAACCTGGTGAAACGCATAGCGTTTCATCTTCTGAACCGCTTGCCTCCCAGCGTTCAGGCAGAAGACCTTATTCAAGCTGGCATGATTGGCTTGCTTGAAGCCGCTCGCCATTATGACCCTTCACAAGGCGCAAGCTTTGAGACCTACGCTGGTATCCGCGTGCGAGGGGCCATGCTTGATGAAATTCGCCGATCTGACTGGACTCCGCGATCAGTGCACAGAAAATCTCGCGAAGCAGCTGAGGTGCTACGTGACATGGAGCAAGCCAGTGGGCGTGAAGCCAAACACGGAGCTGTTGCGGACAAGCTGGGTATTGAGTTATCAGCTTATCATTTGATCTTGACTGAAAGCTCTGCTGCTCACGTTTTCAGTTTTGACCAGCCCGATGAGCATACCGGTGAAACCATTGCGTTACCACAAAGCGCTGAGGCAAGTCCGGGTGACCAGATGGAGTATCAGTCGTTTCGTGAAGCATTGGCTGACAATATTAAAAATCTACCGGAACGCGAAGCTTTGGTGATGTCTCTGTACTACGACGACGATCTGAATCTTCGTGAAATAGGCGACATCCTTGGCGTTAGTGAATCGCGAGTCTGTCAGATACACGGTCAGGCTCTAACCAGACTCAAAGCACGCATGACCGAGTGGACTCAACGGTAGGGTAAAACGATGGTCGCAGATGAATCGCAATGGTACGTGCAGAAAGGATCTAGAGTTCAGGGTCCTTTCTCCACCAATGAAGTCGGACGCTTTCTGCTGCTGGGCAGAGTGCGTAACACGGACAGAGTCAGTCGTGATGGTGAGCTTTGGGAGCCTGTTACTCAGGTTCCTGAGTTGATTCCTGAGGAGTTGCTCAATTTGCAATCAGATGATGGCTGGAATCAGTTTCTGACGGTGCGAAAGGCATCTGATGAGCGAGCTGTGTCATCGCCAGTGGCGACCGAACGTCGGTCTCAACCCGATCCTGTGCCTGAGATAGTTCGCGATGAGTGGCAGGGCACAGTACCCGCCGAATCCTCAAACAGTGTGTTGCCTTGGTCGCTACTAGGAATAACGGTAGCGGCATTAGGCGTGGTGCTCTATCTGAACGCTACCGGTGCCGTTGTTGGGTGAGTGCTCAAAGCCAACATGCTGCAAGGGTGTGCCAAATAGAGTTTTCAAGTTAACGTTATTGCAGTAGTACGCAGGGTGTTAGCGCAGGTTTCCCGGGGCTGTCGATTTGGTCTGCAGTTTGCAAGCATGCTTGGAACAAATTCTGGAGTGATCGTATGTCGGTTGTGAGTCTGAATGAGAATGAGGTAACGTCGCATTCGACGTTGCGTCAGCAGCGACTCGATGTGCAGCTTAAGCAGCTGGAGTTTCATGCGCTTCTTCATCGGAAGCTTGAGCTTGAGCGATTGTTCGAGTGCCTGCTCACGGAAGGTCAGGCGTTTGTACAATTCGATGGTATTCAGTTTCTGGCAGATAATCGTGGTACCGATATCATGCTCGGGTTTGCCCGAACCCACCGACAATGCTTCGAGCTTCGTCTCGGTGACAGGATGCTCGGCGAAATCATTCTCATGCGTGCCAGCAAATTCACATCGCGTGACGAACGTGAAGCTGAGCGACTGGTCGAGAGTCTTATATATCCTCTGGACAACGCGCTCGAGCATCACAGTGTATTGATGAAGGCGACGACCGACAAAGCCACTGGATTGCGCAACCAGCGAGCGCTGGATGAGCAGCTGCCGCGCGAGATAAGACTGGTTCGCAGAGTAGAGCAGCCGTTGTCGATGATCCTTCTATCTGTCAATCACCTGGATGCGATCAGTCAGGTTCACGGCGATAAGGTGGGTGAGCAGGCATGGCAATCTGTGGCTCGTACGTTAACCGCCAGGCTGCGCCAAAGTGACTTGATATTCAGGACAGCTGATGATCAGTTTTGTATGGTGCTCAACCAGACTGAGTTGCACGGAGCAACCATTCTTGCCACACGTCTGCTTAGTGATGTTGATCGTTGTGTCAGCTATGACAATGTTCAATGTGTTTTGACCGCCAGTGTGGGGCTTACGGAGTTAGTTGATGCGGATGATGCTGCGACATTGTTGGCAAGAGCGCATGATGCTCTGGCGAGTGCCCGCAAGGCAGGTAGTAACAAGGTGATGGTACTGGTGCCAGAAGAGGTGTCTGAGTCTGATGATCCAAGCGCTGCCTGAGCGTTGTTAGTAGCGTTGAATAATAGATGTAAAATATTCTAGCAATAAATGACACAGTAATAATTTTCTGCGTATAATACGTGGCTCGGAGGCGCTGAAGGTTCAGCGATACAACGTCCCCTTCGTCTAGTGGCCTAGGACACCGCCCTTTCACGGCGGTAACAGGGGTTCGAGTCCCCTAGGGGACGCCATCCTTTTCTTTCCATCTGTATCAGGAAAGTTAAGGGTACAGCGTTTGCAGTGAAGTATTCCTGCTACGCTCTATCAGGCGTCATCTGGCATCCACTAGCACCATCAATTTTTATTCGCACACCGTCTGCTCATCTTGTACCAGCGGGTACGATGTGAGACGCTGCAAAACACTCTCTTCTTCTAAAGAGGCCTCAATGTGATTCATCGGCTGGGTAATAGTGCGGGTGAGTAATGATGCAAATGATCACTGGCTGCGTAAAGTCATACCCCAACACTCCGTGTTCGTCGTGGCTGCACGGTTCCTGTTGTTGGTTGGGTCTTTGTTGCTGCTACAGGCGTGCGCAACACACACTAGTCGTCTGACAGACGTTGCACTTGAGCAAGGCATGCAGCGTGATGAAATAAGAGCGGCTGGCTTTTCGCTAACGGTGTTTGAAAATACCCATCGCTTGCAACCTGAACTTGGCAACGACTCTGCAGACGACAATGTGCTGCATGTCTATCTGGAAGGCGACGGGACACCGTGGCGCTACAATGTGATCACTATGGCTGATCCCACCCCGCGCAATCCTCTGATGCTACGCCTGATGGCACGCGACACGTCACCTGCGGTGTACGTCGGTAGGCCATGTTATAACGGTACGTATAGTGATTCTGGATGCCACATGGGCCTCTGGACATCGGGGCGGTACTCAAGCTCTGTGGTGCAGAGCATGGCATCGGCTATTCGTGTTCTGGCGAAACGCCATAAGGCAAAACAGCTGTGGTTAATGGGTCACAGCGGCGGGGGCGCGTTGGCTATGCTGTTGGCCGATGAATTACCGCAGGTAACGCGTGTGGTTACCATAGCCGGTAATCTTGATACCGACGCCTGGACAAAGCATCACGGCTACTCAGGGTTGTTCGACTCTATGAATCCTGCCACCCAGCCGGTTTTGTCACCTGATATCTGGCAATGGCACTTTATAGGTGGGCGAGATTCGGTGATTCCAAGACAGATTCTGCGGCCGGTTATTCTTCGCCAGGTTAACGTCAGTGGCTTTGAATTCCCGGGGTTTACTCACGGATGCTGCTGGGAGCGTGTCTGGTCAGACATACTGTTAGCGCTTGATTTTGATGATCCTGACAGAGTGCCTGCATCGCAATTCAAGTTTAGAGGTTCTGCAGCATCTGTCCCGGGTGATCAGTAAACACGCCATGAACGCCCCATTGAAACAGGGTGCGCGCACGCTCGATGTCGTTGACTGTGTAGCAGTACAGACCAAAGCCTGCATCGACAACGGCTGCAGCTTTCTCTGACGTAAGTTCTTTATCGGCGCAGTGCAGGTTCTGGGCGTCGTAACGCAACATCAACTCGTGCCAGTCATCGGGCACGGCGCCCACCAACGGAGCGCGTGCAGCGCTGGGATGTTTTGCGCGCATCATCTCAAGTGATAAGTGACTGAAGCTTGAAATAACCAATGGCAGAGAGTCTGGCCAGCTACCGTCCAGTTCTTCACAGATGGCATCAACAGTGCGTTGTTCCAGATTCTGATAAGGCTTGATTTCCAGATTCAGACCAAGCTCGTATTTTTTGAGCAAGGCGATCACGGCACTGAGTCGCGGTAGCGGCTCTTGCTCAAAGCCTGTCAGGTTTTTACTTGCCTTAAGAGTGTCTAGCTGCTCGGCGGTGTGTTCACACAGCAGCCCGTGTCCGTTGGTGCAACGCTCCAGCTTGTGATCGTGATGAACATAAGGCACGCCATCAGCGCTGATCGAGACGTCTATCTCAACGCAGCGTGCCCCCTGGGTTGCTGCGAGTTGAAGTGCTCCGAGTGTGTTTTCGGGCGCATCGGCTGACGCGCCACGATGGGCAACAATGTTAGCCAGACGGGTGTGCTGAGACATAGATTCAATTGACGACGAGAAGCTGTTCACCCAAGGTTAGCGTATCGCGCTGCTCAATGCGATCCTGCGGCAGTTGTGTTGTTAGGAACTGCTGACGCAAATTGACGTAGTCGCGATACTCGCTGGCGAAATTGCGTGTGCAAACATCCTCCAGTTCATTGCGCTTGCAATCGTCCGCACGCAGCACTCCATAAGTGAGCTGTTTTACATCAACATGCTGGCAGCCGCCCAGAATAAAGACGGAGCCCGTCAGGGCGATCAAGCGAACAAGTGAAGGGGGTGAGAATCTCATGGCTAATTTGCAAATCTGTCTTCAACAAAGACGCGAGACGGTAACGTCTGACATCCTCTGGAAGTTTGAGGGTCCACAGGTATAGATAGTTTGTACTCAAAAAACAAGCCAAATACTTAAGAAATTCACGATGATTAATACTTTGGCAAGTTATGCCGCAATGCTTGAACCTTCACTGGCGCGTTGTGCGCATAAAACGCTCCGGAGATACCTGTTTTTGAGTACCATGCGTTAAGTTGCCTAACTGTATGTTTTAGGGCTTCGCTGATCGAAAAGGTGTTGTCTGTCCCTGTAAAACGCGCAACTTACGCTTTGCTGGGTACACTGCATAAGGATTCCAATCGGACAAAATATTCATGAGCCTTCCGCGCTATGCGCCGGTGCATCCGGAACCTGAAGAGCTGCACTATTTATCGACGCTTGCTGCACAGGCTGCCGATGCAGCAGCGCTTATCACCTGCCAGTACTTTCGGCGTGAAATGGACGTCGAAAACAAAGCGTCAGCGGGTCTCTTTGATCCGGTAACCGTTGCAGATCGTGACGCCGAAGTGGCCATTCGCGCTGTGTTGCAAGAATTTCGGCCGCAGATTGGGTTCTACGGTGAAGAGCACGCGATAACGCCTAGTGAGAACGGGCTGATGTGGGTTGTCGATCCTATCGACGGTACTCGGGCTTTTATGTCGGGCATGCCATTGTGGGGAACACTTATTGGCCTCTACAACGGTGAGAACGCCATACTTGGACTGCTTGATCAGCCGGTTCTTAAAGAGCGCTATGTTGGTTTTGACGGGCGCAGTCAACTCATCACGCCTGAGTTCACACGAGAGCTTTCAACACGGCTCGTTGCTGATGTGTCTGACGCAGTTGCCTACTGCACCACCCCGGATATGTTCGTCGACGACTCAGCAATGGCCTGCTTTCAGAGTTTAAGGCGTAATGTAAAACTGATGCGCTATGGTGGAGATTGTTACGCTTATGCCTTGCTTGCGGCGGGTCATGTCGATGTGGTGGTTGATTGTGATTTACAACCCTACGATATTCAGGCGCTGATCCCCATCGTGAGCGCCGCAGGGGGTGTGGTGACTAACTGGGAGGGCGGTTCGGCCGTCGATGGCGGTTACGTTGTTGCCAGTGGTTCACAAGCATTGCACGATCAGCTTTTACCGTTGTTGGCGTTTTGATAGTGTTTTAAACTGCGGTGCGCGCGCGGCACGGCTGTCGTGATAACGGGAAGTTGGCTGAATTCATCAATAATCCTTGTGCGGATTGCGGTGGGTATCTCAAAGTACGTCATCCTAACAGTGAAGCACTTATCGCTTTGGCGATCTGTTAGCCATGTCTCAGTTGTCATGCAGGCTTTAAACACGCAAACTGTAAGGCTCGGCGCGTAACAGTCACTGTTGTGCGATCGCTTCTAATCAAGAGAAATTTTTCAGGCTCTGATGAATATTCCATCGCCCAGTGCATTTACGCGCACAGGTACAACCTGGGCTATCCTTCTGTTCGCAATCTGCGCGTGGTTGGGTACCAGCGTATGGGCCTACCGTTTTGCCACTGCACCGGCGAACAATGTTGGCCTGGCTGATCAGTCTGCCATTGAATCCGAGGCTGAACAGGGCGACGAGATAGCCGCGCAAGCCCAGCTTGTGGCAGAAGAGGAGGCAGCTGAGCGAGCTCGATTGCTCGCTGTGCAGCAGGCGGCTGAAGAGGCCAGAGTGATTGCTGAGGTTGAGGCTGAAGAAGCTCGAATGGCAGCGGAGCTTGAAGCGCAAGCGGCTCGCCTAGCCTCTGAACAGCAGGCTGCGGAGGAGGCCAGAGTGGCTGCCGAGCTGCAAGCCGAAGAAGCTCGCCTAGCCGCAGAACAGCAAGCACTGGAAGAGGCTGAACGCATTGCTGTTGAACAGGAATTGCAGGCGAAAGCTCGTGAGGCTGAACAGCTCGCTGCTCAGTTACGCCAACAAGCGGCTGCAGATGCCGCCGCCCGTGTAGCTGAACAAGCGCAGCTGGATGCTGCTGTCAATGCGCTTCGGGAGTCTCGAATACAGGAACAGAATCTGGCTGCAGAACAAGCGCGGACAGTGGCCAGTGAGCAACGTCAGAATCAGATAAATCTGGAGCGCCAAGCAGAGCAGAGCGCTGCTCGCGAACGCGCAGCAGCCACGGCACAAGCTTCTCGGCTGGCGGCTGCCGAAGCGCAGAGTGCGGCTAATGCTGATGCTCAGCGAGTATCAGCCTCGGCTGTCAGGTTGGCAGCCTATGAGGATCTTCGTCAAGAGGAGTTAAGTGTCCTGGCGGGTCTGTCAGCGCGCGTGCGTTTTGAAAGCCGTAGTGAGGTTGTCAATCGTGAGCTTGAAAGAGTACTTGACCGAATATTTGATCCGTTGTTTCTATACTCGGAAACGACGGTAAACATATCGGTTGCAACGAATGAGTTTCGGGGAGTCGCTGATAACAACCGCTTGAGCACAGATCGAGGTCGCTCGTTAACCGACTACCTCGTCGGGCGTGGTTTGGAGCAGGGTCGTTTCCGTATTGAGGTTGAGATTGGCCAAGGATTGCCGTACGGATCTCATCGTGTCAGAGTGTCAGTTGAGGAACCCGTGCAATGATTACTGAGTGGCCTACCAAATTATTGGTTCTACTAGCCGTGCTAACGTTGTCAGGCATCGTCATTGGATACTGCATAGCATTACTTCGTGCCAAACACTCGGCGCGTAAAGCCATCGAGCTTGTGCGCCTTGAGCTTACTCAGGAACGTCGTGCTGTTGAGTCTGACTTGCAGATGGCAAAAAATGCTATCCAGAAACAGCGACTATCTGGTAGCGACGATAGCTCTCTATCGCAGCCCACTGGCAAGCACTCAGACAGTCAAGCGGCTTACATCGAATCTCTCGAGACTCAGGTGGCCGTACTTGAAGACAAACAGCTACGGTTGCAGCGTGACTTTGCCAGTTACAAAAGCACTAAAACACGGCAATTGGAGCTCGCCCGTAGTGCGTCCCCTACATTGGCAGATTCTTATGATCTGCCCACGTTGTCGCGAAAGGTCGAACCTGTCGCCGGTTCAATGCGTGCCCGGCGAGCTGACTTGACCCTGCCATTGACAAGCGATCTGGATATTCCCAGCCTGGCTGAGTCTGAATTGCCAGATTCTGTAGACGCTCTGGAATTTGATCTGGCTGATTCGGCAAGTGCCGAGACCACATCGCGTGGCTAGATCTAATGATAAACCCATGTGGCACCAGCTATTCAAACTGGATTCAACCAGTGGTCAAAGCTTGCAGGCGCAGCTTCGACAATCATTGGTCAAAGCCATTTTCGATGGACGCATACCGCTTGAGGTAGCGTTACCTTCTTCACGTGAACTCTCTCGCCAGCTTAACGTAGCACGCAACACGGTTGTGCTTGCGTATCAGCACCTTATCGACGAACGTTACCTAGTGTCGCATGAGCGGCGTGGTTACTTTGTAAATCCTGAGATGCTCGACGGACGGGTGGATACACCTCGACCGGAAGAGCGCACTACCGAGGTTACTACCCAATCGTGTGTCCGCGATGAAGGGCCGCAAACTGTTATTGATCTGCTAGATCAGCGTAATATCGTGCGGCCGCTCAACTGGAAGCAATACGATTACCCGTTCATCTATGGGCAAGCCGACTCGTCATTGTTTCCGGTTAACGATTGGCGCGAGGCCTGTCGGTTGTCGCTGCGAGTGGATGCGATTAGCCGCTGGACGCAAGATCGTGTTGATCATGATGATGACTTGCTGGTAGAGCAGATTCATACCCGCGTGCTGCCTCGCCGGGGTGTGTGGGCTGACAAGGACGAGATACTGATCACGACAGGTGCCCAAAATGCGCTCTTCCTTATTGGTCAGTTGTTACTGGACAAGCAATCCATGGTCGGAATTGAAGATCCGTGTTATGTGGATGCCCGAAACATATTCAATTTGTTTTCTGAACAGCTGACCTTATTTCCAGTGGGTGCGCAGGGAGTGGAGGCTGATGAGCGGCTCCAGCAGTGCAAAATGATGTACGTCACCCCCAGTCACCAATGCCCCACTACCACCACGATGCCGTTGGCAGCACGCAAACAGCTTCTTGAACAGGCCGAACGGTACGACGTGACGATCGTTGAAGACGACTACGAAAGCGAACTCAATTTTGTCGGTAAGCCTACGCCGGCATTGAAAAGTCTGGATACCGAACATCGCGTTATTTATGTGGGGAGCCTTTCTAAAACACTGGCTCCAGGGCTGCGGGTGGGTTTTATGGTCGGGCCAAAGAAGTTTATTGCACAGGCACGAGCCCTGCGGCGGCTTATGTATCGTCATCCGCCCACCAATAATCAGCGTACCGTCGCGCATTTCCTGTCGCTCGGGCACCATGATTCTGCATTGCTGCGATTGACACAGTCGTTCAAGCACCGTTGGCAGGTTATGGATGAGGCATTGAAAGCACAGCCGGTGTTCTCGGCAACAGCACCGAGTTTCGGTGGGTCCTCTTTTTGGGTTAAATTGCCTGAGGGTGTTAGTGCCAGTGCGCTGGAAACACTGGCTGCTCAGCACAGCATAGTGATCAATGCAGGGGATCACTATTTTGCTGATCTGAATGGGCCTGGCAATTATTGTCGTTTGGGGTTTTCGTCAATTCCATCAGAGAAAATACCTGCTGGCGTGGAGAAACTGGGTGCTTTGGCTGATACTTTGAACTGAGTATTTTGCAAAATCGTTGAATGGTGTGAAACATGCATTAGGCAGGTTACTTCACTACAGCGGATGCCCCATGTCTCGTTTACCACTCACTGCTGCGCTGATTGCGGCGTCTGTAGTTTTCGCTCAAATGCTATACGCGGATCGTGTCGATACACAGATACCGTGGGAAGCTGTTAACACTGTGGGTGGCAATGAAGCTACTGCACGTCATGAGGCCAGCGCTGTGGCGGTGGGTGATCGGCTTTTTCTGATGGGCGGGCGTGGTAACCGTCCGGTTGAAATGTTCGACAGCGTAACGGGTAACTGGCAGGATCTGGGCACAGCACCGGTGGATTTACACCATTTTCAGCCCGTAGCCATTGGCACAGACATTTACGCTCTGGGTTCACTGGTTGGCGGTGGTTTTCCGCAAGAAGCCAGCACAGCTGATATTTATATCTTCGACACCGTGACTTTTACTTGGACCATAGACGGACAGGTACCTGCAGCGAGGCAACGTGGTGCTGCAGCAGCGGTTGTCAGAGATGGCAATATCTATCTATTGGGGGGGAATACGCTGGGTCACAATGGCGGTGCGGTACCTTGGTTAGATAAATACGAACCAACAACGGGTGAGTGGGAAGTTCTCGCCGATGCGCCTAATGCACGAGATCATTTCGCTGCTGCTGTGATCAGCGATAAACTGGTCGCAGCCGGTGGACGTCAATCGACGCATGGCAGTCCGGAAGGTGTCTTTGCCAACACCATCAGTGCAACAGATGTTTACGATTTCAGCACTGATACATGGACCGCTGGAGCAAACATTCCCACGGTTCGGGCTGGCACTATGATTGGTTCTACCGGCACCGAGTTGCTGGTGGCCGGAGGCGAGATAGCCTCAAACCCGAATGCCTTGGCGGTAGTGGAAGCCTATAGCGTTGAGGACGATAGCTGGCGTCGCCTGCAGGATATGCTTGATGCGCGCCACAGTGGTGGCGCCGCGGTCATTGGTGATACATGGCATGTTATCGCTGGCAATACCACACGTGGTGGTGGGGCTGAGATCAGCAATCATGAAACTCTGAGTCTGGGTGCTCCGGCTGATTCTGATAACGACGGTTTAAACGACATTGACGAGACAGCTGTGCATTCCACGGACCCCAATGATCCTGATACTGATGATGATAATTTGAGTGACGGGCTTGAGGTTCAAATTGGCAGCAATCCTCTGGATAGCGATACCGACGATGATGGTCTGCAGGATGGTGATGAGCACAACATTCATGGCAGCAGCCCTTTGCTAACAGACACCGACGACGATCAGTTGAGTGATGATGTGGAAGTGCTTGTCTGGTCATCTGATCCGGCTGTTGCGGATACTGACAACGATGGATTGCTGGATGGTGATGAAGTTGCGCGCGGCTTATTGCCGACGGAATCGGATAGCGATAATGATGGTCTTGACGATGGCGCGGAGATTACGGCAGGTACTGATCCGCTATTGGAAGACACTGACAGCGATGGTCTGCTGGATGGGGTAGATCCTGATCCGTTGGTTGCCCAGACAGATCCTGAAACTGATCCCGTAACCGATCCTGAAACCGATCCGGTTGATCCGTCTACAGAGACTCCCGATCCAGAGGAAGGCGACGGTAATATACCCAAGAAGTCGAGTGGAAAATTGGC
>JALZVU010000183.1 GCA_023301795.1 Granulosicoccus sp. | reverse complement strand
CGGCATCTCACTGTCTCAAACTGCTGAAGGTGGTTTGCAGGAAGTAGGCAACATGCTTCAGCGTATGCGTGAGCTTGCTGTTCAGTCTGCTAACGGTACGAACTCCAGTAGTGATCGTGCCAATCTGGACGCTGAATTCGATCAGTTGAATGAAGAAATTGCTCGAATCTCTGAAACAACAATGTTCAATGGCGAAACTGTTTTGAACAACGACGGAAGCTCCATCAGCTTTCAGGTTGGAGCGAACGCGGGCTCTTCGAACCAGCTGGAAATTAATCTGGTAGATATCAATTCGATTTCAGCCGCCGTTAGCCTTGACACTGCGTCAGCCTCGCTGACAGCAATCTCATCGCTCGATGCCATGATAGATAATGTGACAACTGCACGGGCAGAATTCGGTGCGGTACAGAGTCGTTTCGAGAGTGCTATCAACAACCTGCAAGTTGGAGCAGAGAACCAGGCTGCAGCACGCGGACGCATCATGGATGCTGACTTTGCAGTTGAAACGGCAGCGATGACACGCGCAAACATCCTGCAACAAGCAGGTAATGCGATGGTATCGCAGGCGAATTCAGCGCCGCAAAGCGTACTACAGCTTCTGGGGTAAATTTCCACTAGCTGACCACCCGTGGAAAACATAGACGTTTTCCACGGGACTACCAATGGTCTGGATGGAGAGTTGAAACAATGGCACTAACAGCAGCGGGCGTAGGGTCCGGAATAGACGTAGAGAGCATCCTCCAACAACTTGGCGAGATTGAACGCCAACCCGTTGTGGTACTGGAAGAAAAGAGAGAGGCACTGGATGTAGAATTAAGTGCATTCGGCACAATAAAAAGCGCTTTGAGTGAATTTCAAAGCGCTGTTGAAATTCTGGGTTCGGATTCCGAATTTGGAGGTTTCGTTGCAACTAGCTCTGACGAAAACGTATTCACAGCAACTGCCACAGCCGGCGGCGAAAATGCCGAAAACCATGAAATCGAGGTTCTAGCGGTAGCGACCAATCATAGAATGTCCAGTGGCGCATACGCCTCGGCAGATGCCGCTGTTGAGAAAGGCACATTGACATTTTCTACTGACGCTGCAAGTTTTGACGTGGTTGTAGACGACAGTAATAACACACTAAGTGCGCTGCGAGATGCAATCAACGATGCAGCTACGAACAATACCGTTTCTGCCAGTATTATCAATGTCGATGGTGGTGCCAGACTTGTTGTCACTGCCAACGATTCAGGAACCGAAGGAAAAATTGGAATATCCCGTAACAGTTCTTTTCCGCTAGGCGATAATTCGGCTGGATTCGTGGAAATCACAGAGGCCACTGATGCCAGTATGATCGTGCATGGCTTCCAGGTAACTCGCTCATCAAATAGCGTAAGCGATGTAATCAGCGGCGTGACAATAGAGCTCACTGGGGTTGGGAAATCCACCGTAGACACACGACGTGATCTGACGACGCTAAAAACAGCAGCTGATGAGTTCGTGACCAAGTACAACGCCATGAGCAGTACATTAAACTCCCTGTCAAGAAGTGATTTAAGTGGTGACCAGCTACCTCGCGGCATTGATCAACGCATGCGCAGCGCATTTTTTAACACAGTTGATCTAGGTGGCGGCGATAATGCATCTGCATTGGACATGGGATTCAGTTTTGACAGAACTGGCACCTTATCGATTGATACTGACCGGTACGAAAAAGCACTCGAGCAAGGTGTGAATCGCTATGTAGATGCATTCGCGAGAAAAGACACAGGTCTTGCCAGTATTTTTTCCGATCTAGTGGACGAATACACCCAGACAGGTGGAGTAATAGACAATCGTGAAGACGGCACAGATATACGTAAATCCTCAATTGATACGCAAATTGAGCGATTAGAATACAGACTGGATATCACAAGTGCCCGACTACGCCGACAATTTACTGCTATGGACCTAGCGGTATCCAATCTACAACAGACCAGCGGATTCCTCGCTAGTCGCCTTGGACAAACAACGAATTAACAATGACACTTCAGGCATATAAATCGGTTCGCAAGGCGACGCTTGTAGAAGGCGCGTCACCACACCAGCTAATAGCGCTGCTGTATGACGGAGCGCTTAGCAACATTGCCATTGCCCGTCAGCATGTAGCTCATGGCAGACGTGGCGACCTGCATCGGCATAACGACAAAGCCATTGCTATCATTCAAGAACTGCAATCAAGCCTAAAGGATTACGAGACCAATGAGCTAGCAGGCAATCTCTTTGAACTTTATAGATACATTGTTGCTACTTTGATCACATCCGAAAAGAACATGGACGATGAGGGTTTTGGTGTTTGCGCACATCTCATTGACGTGTTGAGAGATGCGTGGCAAGCCATAGCCCCTGAGAGCCTGGCTGCAGCCTAATGTCGGAGTTAAGCAACACAGAGCTTGTGGAGCTTTTCAGCCTCATGCAAAGAATGCTTAAGGCGACGGAAGCTGCCGAGTGGGATGAACTTTCCCGACTTGATGGCGAACGTCGTACCTTACTGGCCCTCCCCCCGCAGCATGGAAACCATACTACACAAAGAGTGCAATCAGCTGCGAACAGTGTGCAACCATCATGTGATACTGACGGTAAGGTCAAGTCCACCTCCGACCGTGCAGATTTGATTGAGAAGATTACTATGCTCGATCAAAGCATTCTAGATGTGACTCGTGACGCTAGACGGAAATTGCTTAGTGAAAATCGTGATTTATCAGCTCAGGTAAAAGCCAGGAATCTTTACGCACAAACAAGCTCGATAGGGTAAGCGCAGTTTCATGACTGCCCAATACAACACTCCAGATGAATGGACTGACAAGCAGTGTGTTGATCCCACTGCAGTGCTGGCTGGAATGCAACCAGCGTTTCAGCATGCCCGCACGGGCGAATCGCATCTAGCACAACTCGAAGCAGGCGTGCCAGCTCAGGTCTACGGTTTTGCAGGACTTCCTGAAGATTGGGTGGTAGAGCGTGATATTGATGGAAACGCAGTAGCGCTACACCCGGATGTGGTTGCAGGATATTGGCGAAATGCTCGCTTCTTCGCACTGTCTCAGCTAGCCAACATGCCACTGGACGACTGAAGAAAGCGTCTGATGTGTGAAGTTGGCTTCTGGCGGGTTCGAATGAGCTAGACGAGCGCGTTAGACTGCTACTTAACCCTAGTGTTGTTGATAATATAGTAGATAGCGACTAATTTTCGCAAACCCAAAACGCACTGCAACGTCCTATATCGCCCTACCCTACACCACGCCGCGCTTGCAACTCAAGCTGCTGCAACCTAGCAAGGTGTCGAACAATAGCTTCAGTGTCTTCTTGATGAATATGCGAGAAATAGATAGATACAGCAAATCCACCATCTGAACGGCTTTCCACTCGCAACACATCTCCCAGCATAACAACCTGAGTATTGTTAGTGCTTAGTACCATTCCGATTTCCATAACCTGACCTTCCTTGATCGGCAGGGTGGTGCGAAATCGAATGCCTGAAGCGGATAGGCTTGCTCTACCGGCAATCTCAATGACATCACCAGAAACATTGCTAGCCTCATCCAACCGTTCTGCCAATTGCACTATCTGTGCCTCAAGACTTTCAAGGTACTCCGCAATATCAGGATCCCTCTTTTTTATGCGAATTAATTTTGGCCTACGAACTTCTTTCTGATTCTGTATATGTGACTGCATACAGTACCGAAATCTGAACGCACTAAAATCTTCGGTAATAGCGTTAAGCGATGCTTCATCAAGCACCCGCACTGTCAGAGTTACCGTGTCATCAAGCCGGAACGTCTCACGTCGATTATGCCTATCGATATCTTCATTAGACATATTTACTATGACTCCGGAACACTGAGGTTAATTTCAATACGTCTATTTCTCGCCCTGTTCTCAACAGTGTCGTTAGGTGCCACTGGCCGGGTATCTGCATACGCCCGTATTTCTATACGGCTTGGATCGGTGAAGCTGGTTTCAGCCAGGTAGTGAACTACCGAAGCCGAGCGAGCTGCTGAGAGCACCCAATTTGACGGGTAAGCGAAGGTATCGATAGGCAGATTGTCAGTATGTCCCGCAACAACGATACTGCCTTCCGTATCATTAAGGAACGTCTGCAGTTTTTCCAGTACAGGTATAAATCCACGTTGCAACTCAGCACTACCCGAGGGAAATGCATCTGCCTCTCTTACGCGTATCATTACGCCATCCTCAGTCACCAAAACCTCAAGCACATCATCTTCAATTTCTTCGGCGAGTGTGGCTTCCAGTAACTCCTGAAGCTCGGTGATTTGATCCGGAGCTGGCAAGTCAATTTTTATTTCAGGTCGTGAGTCATCCTCACTTTTCTGCTCCATAGCTTTCATAACACTAGGATCGGGCTTTCCAGGGCTAAATTCCTGTTTGATAACTGACGTTCCGCGCGGAATTGTGTCAGCTTTTACAACTCGTTGAACGCCAAAAGCCAATTTCATAGAGCCAGCCACCTGCTTGTACTTTTGTAAATCCATCTCAGAGAACGATAACAAGAGAACAAAGAAGCACATCAACAATGACATGAGATCTGCGAAGGTCGCCAACCATTCCGGCTGGCCCTCTTCGCACTCTTCGCATTCTGTCTCTTCACTCATGATCTACTTACCTGCATTCAAGGCAGCTTCGCGCTTGCTCTCAGGTAAATATGTTGTCAATATCTGTTGCAATACACGCGGATTCACGCCTTCCTGAATACCTGATATGGATTCAAGAATAAGAAGCTTGTTCAATCTCTCATCCTGGCTTATGGCCTTAAGCTTTGCCGCCATTGGCAAGGCAAGAGCATTAGCGATGACGGCACCATACAGCGTCGTCAACAGAGCAACAGCCATCGCAGGCCCGATGGATTTGGGATCATCCATGTTGGCTAACATCTGTACAAGACCGATCAAGGTGCCGATCATACCCATGGCAGGAGCAGCCTGTCCGATAGACTTGAACATTAAAATACCTGTATTTTGCCGCTCGAGCTCCAGATTGATATCTTTGGAAAGCATCTTGTTGACAATTTCCGTCGCGTGACCATCAATACACATCTTGATACCGTTTTCAAGGAACGGGTCGTTGATCTCTTTGCCTTCCAGTGCAAGAATACCCTCTCGTCTGGCTACGTTTGCCAGTGCAACCGCCTCTTCTATCAGCTGTTCTGGTGGTATAGACTGATGCTTGAAAGCCCGCCCGGCAACCTTGAAGGAGCCAAGAAACTGAGCTAGTGATATCTGGCTAAGTGTCACCATGAACGTTCCGCCAACAACAACCGTGATACTGGGTATATTAACGAACGTACCTACACTACCGCCTAAGAATATGGACGCTATGATTACGCCCATACCTCCTACAAGGCCTAGAAGAGTTGCGATATCCATAGGCTAGATTAGTTCAACAGTTGCAGAATCTATGAGATTCGCGTTCTTGATAATCGAGTCCAGATTTTTGGGAGCATGTAGCGAAACAACGAGCTCTGCCTCATCCGTGGATAATCCATGACGTCGAACCAACTCAAAGACACTCCGGCCTTGCTTGGCACTTTGAATTGCCAGCTGATGACGGTCACCAGCATTCTGGTATATTTCCCGCTGCAGCACATCCGTGGCAAGTTGATCGATACGTTTTCTCATGGATTCCTGACTGGTTGCAAGTCCTGACACAGTCTTGTCAAGATTCACGAGTACATCTTGCTGTCGTAATATTTGTTTTAACAACTTGCTTTGCTGGATGAATAAAAGCGTGCACAAGACCCCAATCAACGCCGTTAGCGCTATTGATATTAAAATCAATCCAGTCATCAGGCTTTAACCTCATGCGTGGAATTTGAATAACCTGGATATGACATCATCTTGTCCGTTGGCTGAATTAGGCGTAATAACCATTCATCATCGGGTGTAGAAGGTAAACGACGACTCATGGCAGCCGCTGTAGCGATGAGTGTTGACGCATCGGCCCGCTGTAGTGGCTTTTGTACACTAGCGGCATCAGACCAATAAGCTATAGGCACGTTGTGTCGGATAATTGCGTTAAACATCTCTCCTAATCGAGCATCTGCGTCCAGATGAGTCAATACGCAATGTGCCGATCGGTTCTCACCATAACGCGACAGCAAACTATCAAGAGTTGCTGATTGGGACGTCGCAGAAAGCACAAGCAATTGCCGCACTGAGTCGGCTGAAGCAGGCTCCAACAAGCGCTTTGGAATCTCGACAGCATCCTCATCCATCGGTAAAGTATGATCTATCAGCACCAGCTGTTTGTGCGTAAACGCACTCAATAGACTGTCTAGCTCTGACGAATCATGTGCATGCACTGTTGGGACACCCAGCAAGCGACCATAAGCCTGCAATTCCTCGAAAGCCCCTATTCTTCGAGTATCAGCACATATGATAACGATGGAATCACTTCCATGCTCCTTTACATGCGACGTGGCAATCTTCATCAGAGCGGTCGTCTTACCGGCACCCGTTGGCCCTGAAAATATGGTTACTCCAGGTACGCTGAATGTTTTGTCCACAGCAATAGGCAACGTAGATTTTAATAACGCAAAGGAACGACGTAGTGCATCATCCACCGACGCTTCAGGATCGGAGCGCTCAACCAGCTTGACCGCCAACTCGGCACCGATGCCTAGTGCAAACAATTTTTGGAGATGTAACCTTCGATTTGGGGATGTACTACCCCATAAATTAACTTCTAGACCTTTGAAGTACTGATCGACCATAGCGCCTTGCGCTTTGACGATCTGCATGAGCTGCTCGTTTTGACGTGCAACTGTTTCGTTCAAGCCTGAAGCAAACTCCTGCATCTCTTCGCGCAAAACTTCTTTGTCAACACTTTCAACAACTGGCGGTGTTTGACGGACTGATGGTTCTCGGTTTTTTTGAGTATTAAGCGCTGCTAACGCATCGGCATCAGTGATCGGCTGTGACGTTGCTCGGGTAGACCGCCTAACATATTGACGATCCGGTGAATCAGCAACCGGATTATCTCCCGAGTTGTTGGGTTGTTGTATTCGGCCAAACTTCAGCGGTGCCGTGTTTTGCTCCACAGATTCAACGGCAGCATTAAGCTCTTCTATGGTGGTCGAACCCACATTGTGTTGCTCTGACCTTACACGGTTTCCAGATATCAGGTTAGCAGTAGCGCCGTTCGTCGTTGTTTTGACATCTTCGTGTCCAACCTCAGTGTTCATGCTCATGCTCATATCGGCCAGAGCTTGTGCATCTTCCATTTGACCTGTTGCAATGATCTCCACTTGCTCGCCGATCTTTCGATTAGCCAGAATGATTGCATCATCGCCCAGTGCAAGGCGAACTGCACCGAGAGCGGCTGGTGTAGAGTCGGCAGTGAATCGTCTAAGTTGCATGGTCTGGTTCGCGATAATCTATGAGATGGCAGGAGATGAGCTTAAGCACATCAAGCAGTGGCTTCGCCACCGATGTTGGCTATCACCTTCAATCGCTTGGTTTCTGCGATTTCGTTGTAGGCCAGAACCTTCAGCAATGGAATTGTGTGTCGTACCATACCCGCCAGCCAAGGCCGTAATTTAGGGCTAACAAGTAGAACAGCCGGCTCACCGCTCATCTCCTGACGTTGAACGCTATCGGCGAGTGATTGGTAGAGCCTCTCAGCGAGTCCAGGCTCGATGCCCAGCCCACCTGCATGCTCAGAGGCAACGGAGTCAAGACACAGCTTTTCCAGTTCTGCGTCCAATGTAATCACAGGCAAAGTCTCCTCAAAAGAGGCAAGTTGACCTGTGATTTGCCTGCGTAAGGAAACTCTTACCGCCGCTGTCAGCTCTTCAGCGTTTTGAGTGTTTGTACCCTTCTCGGCCAACGTCTCAGCAATAGTGCGCATGTCGCGTACCGGTATGCCTTCGTCAAGTAAATTCTGCAGCACTTTGACCACCGTAGGTAGGGGCAACATTTTGGGCACCAGATCTTCAACGAGCCGAGGTGCAGTTTTGCCCAGAGAATCCAACAGGGCCTGTACTTCCTCGTGACCGAGAAGACTGCCAGCGTGTTGCGAAAGGAGTTTACTCATGTGCGTCGCTATAACCGTGCCCGGATCCACTACCGTGTAACCTAACGACTGTGCATAATCTCTCTGATCTACTCTAATCCAGATTGCATCCATGCCATACGCAGGGTCTTTGGTAACAATGCCCTTTAACGAACTGGACTCCACGCCGGTACCAATCGCCATTTCTTTGTCAGGGTACAAGTCTGCCTCACCTTCGGTAACACCCAAAATTGAAATGCGATACCGGGTAGGCGGCAACTCTAGGTTGTCACGAATGTGTACCGAGTGAATCAGAAAGCCAAGCTCTTCAGTCAGCTTGCGACGCACTGCCTTTATTCGATCTGGTAATTTTCCACCCTGACGTGTATCCACCAATGGAATCAGACCAAAGCCAACCTCCAGTCCAAGAATATCGGTGCTGCGGATATCATCCCAACTTAGATCTGTTTTTAATTCGGGCAGGGGTTCATCTTCTATGATCTCTTCGGGCGTCTGATACGTCGCTCGCGAGTAGTAGGCATAAACACCCAGCATGGCAGCCAGGGCAAGGAAAACCAGATTGGGCATACCCGGAACAATACCCAACAGGCCAATGAGCGCCGCCGTTATAACGATAGCCCGTGGGTCCTTGAACAACTGTATCGAAATCTGCTGACCCATGTCTTCCGCAGACGACACACGCGTAACAATTATCGCTGTGCCCATCGAGAGCAACAGCGATGGAATCTGCGCAACCAGACCATCACCAATAGTCAAAAGGGTGTAGTTATGGGCGGCCTCGCCAAATGTAAGATCGTGCTGGCCTACCCCTATCGCAAATCCACCAATGATGTTTATAAAGAGGATAAGCAGACCTGCAATGGCATCACCCTTTACAAACTTGCTGGCACCATCCATTGATCCATAAAAGTCTGCCTCATTAGCAATATCAGCACGGCGACGACGGGCCTCCTCCTGATCTACGAGACCGGCATTCAGATCAGCATCGATTGCCATCTGTTTACCCGGCATAGCATCAAGAACAAAGCGTGCGCTCACCTCAGACACACGGCCCGCACCTTTTGTCACTACCATGAAGTTAATGATAACGAGGATGGCAAACACTACAAAACCAACGGCGTAGTTACCACCAATAACAAAGTTACCAAACGACTCGATAACCTGCCCGGCTGAGGCAGTACCCGTATGCCCTTCCAGAAGCACGACCCGGGTGGAGGCAATGTTAAGTGAGAGGCGCAACATGGTTGCCACCAATAGCACCGTTGGAAAAGAAGAAAATTCGAGCGGGCGTGTGCTGTATACCGTTACCAGTAGAACGATCAGGGACAAAGCGATATTAAACGTAAACAGCAAATCCAACCCGATGGTGGGTATGGGCAGAACCATCATTACCAACATCAGTAACACCAGGAATGGTGCGCCTAAGCCGGTTAAATGTAATTCGCTGATCAGTCGCTTGAGGTTGAGAATGTTCATCGTTAACCTGCGTTACTTATCATTCAGAGGAGTCGAGAGATTTTGGAATCGTAAAGCTGCTTGGTCGCGTTAATCTGCGCCCTTCACTAAAGCTTGCCTCTTTCACTTGCAGCACATAGGCCAAAATCTGTGCTACTGCAAGATAAAGCTCAGATGGAATGGCTTCACCCACCTCGCTATGTCGATGCAGTGCTCGTGCGAGAGGGGGCGCACTGAATATTTCAACTTTATTGTGCTTGGCAATCTCTCGAATCTTCAAGGCCATATGATCAACCCCTTTTGCAACGACTACTGGTGCAATAAGGTTATCGTCATAACGTAGCGCCACCGAGAAGTGTGTGGGGTTAACAATAACCACATCCGCCTCAGGCACATCGAGCAACATTGTTCTATTGGCGTTGGCCTGCTGCATCTGCCTTATCTTACCCTTGACTTCAGGGTTTCCACTTTGCTCTTTTTGCTCCTCACGCACTTCTTGAAATGTCATACGCAGTTTCTTTGCGTAAGACCATTTTTGATACGGAACATCCACAACCGCAACCAGACTAAGGCTCATCACCAGCACAAGGATAATGGTGAATATTATGCTGAACATACTGCTCACAGCGTCGTTGATTGGCAGCGATCCCAGTAGCACGAAATCATCGATGTACAGCTTGAACATCAAGACAGACAATACGCCCAACACTACAACTTTCAACACTGACTTAAACAACTCAGCCAAGCTTTGTATACCAAAGAGACGCACGATGCCTGACATAGGATCAAGCTTTTTTAGATCAACTTTGAGCGAGGTAATACTGAACACCCACCCTCCCATGAACAAAGGTCCAATAAACACTGCAACAAACATAAGGAACAGAAAAGGGGCGGATATCCAGAGTGCCTCAATAAACGGTACGTAGAGACCATTTAGTAGGCCTTGATCACTAAACAGGAATTCACGCTCAATACGCCACTGGTTTTGCGCCATACGTTTGTATGCGGCAACACCTGTACTGCCTAGCATGGCAAATCCAACCAGTGATGCCAATAGCATTACGAACGTACCTAGTTCACGCGAGCGCGCCACATCGCCCTTTTTTCGAGCCTCCTCAATTCGCTTGGGGGTGGCCTCTTCGGTACGTTCTGCGCCAGTATCCTTTTCGGCCATCAGCTACGCAGTAACTCGACTATCGTCTCGTAAGAGAGATCCAGTAAATTGGCAAAGGAGAACTGGAATGTTGGCAGAGACAACATGATGGCAAAAAACCCGACCGTCAGCGTAATCGGAAAACCAACAGAAAAGATGTTGAGCTGTGGTGCTGCTCGAGTAATGATTCCCATAGTGATATTGACGGTGAGCATAGCCGCAAGCGCAGGCAACGCAATCGCCAAAGCTCCGTAGAATAAAGTTGCCCCCCAGCTGGCTATTATCCAGAAACTATCTGCACCCAGCGACTTACCTACAGGCATCAAGCTAAAGCTACTGTTCAGCAACATAAGCATGGCATGATGCCCATCGAACGATAGAAACAAAAGTGTCGCCAGGACAAGATAGAACTGGGACACCATAGGAACTTGGGCGCCGTTTTGAGGATCATTCATGAGTGCAAAACCAAGGCCCATGGTAATGGCGATAGATTCACCAGCCATTGTCACCGCATTGAACGCGATCAAAACCAATAGCCCCATTGCTAATCCAATCAGTAATTGCTGCAAAACAATAACAATGCTATCCATCGATAGTGGATCAAGTACCGGCATGGGTTCTAATGAGGGGATGATCATCAATGTCACTAACAACGACGCCGCAACGCGAACGCGAACTGGAACCTCGCCTCCGCCCAGCACAGGCATGATCATAAACAGACCCATTACACGAAACATAGGCCACATAAGCAGCGACACCCAACTGTTTATTTGCTCTGCTGTTAGCGTAAGTGCGGACACCTCACGACCCTATGATGCGTGGCACGGTGCTGGTAATAAGTTCTGTTGTAAAATCGACTATGGTCTGCAACAACCACGGACCTGTTGCAACCAGCGCGATTACCATCGCAAGGAGTTTGGGAATAAAACTCAAGGTTTGTTCCTGTATTTGTGTTGCTGCCTGAAACAAACCAACAACCAACCCTGTTGCCAGAGCTGCCAACAACAAAGGCGCAGCCAGTAACACAGTAGTAGTCAAAGCCTCCCTACCTAGATCAATAACAGTATCAGGAGTCATACGAAAAAGCTCCCTGCCAAGGTTCCCAGCACCAGATTCCATCCGTCCACAAGTACAAACAGCATGAGTTTAAAAGGTAGCGAGATGATGAGCGGTGACAACATCATCATACCCATTGACATCAATACACTTGCAACAACAAGATCAATAATAAGAAATGGGATGAAGAGCATAAACCCAATTTGAAAAGCTGTCTTAAGCTCACTGGTAACGAATGCAGGAAGCAATACCCAATAGGAGACATCGTTAACATCTTGTGGTGGCAATGAATTTGACATATTCAGAAACAAATTGAGATCGTTAGCGCGTGTTTGCGCAAGCATGAACGTGCGAAAAGGTTGTGCCGCAACTTGAATGGCTGTTTGGGCATCTATCTCCTCAGCCAGGAATGGCTGCACAGCGGTATCATATATTTCTGTGAAAACAGGTCTCATGATAAAAAGCGTTAGAAACAACGCTAGTCCTATCAGCACCTGATTAGAAGGCGTCTGCGCTGTACCCATTGCAGTACGCAAAATTCCCAATACAATAGTGATGCGTGTGAACGATGTCATGAGTAACAACATGGCCGGCAACAGAGTCAATGTTGTCATCAACACTAACGCTTGCAAACTCAAGCTCCACGTCTGACCGCCCCCCTCTGCAGCATCAACAATGATGGCTGGCATACCGGCTTGTGAATGCGCCTCTAGAGGCAACAGAAAAGCTACCGCTATCAGGGCTGTGCAATTAAGTACACGCTTCATTCTGAAGGCACCTGTCGCTTCAGCGCTGAAGACAGCTTTGACTTGAAGTCGCCTTGTGCCGACGCCTCGCTAGCCTGCACCAACGGCTTGTTCAAAACGTGTAAGGTATTTATTTGCGTACTGGTTACGCCCAGAATGATTTGTTCGTTGCCTGCTTGCACAACAATCACTCGTTCTCGCTGCCCTACAGACAAAGCAGCAACAATCTTCAAACCGTTATGCATGCCACCCTGGAATCCCTGAAACTGACGCATTACGCGTGCAAACACCCAGAAAATCGCCAGTACAACAATTAAAGCAATGCCAAGTTTTCCAAGAGTTGTCCATGGACTTATGACGGCTCTGGTTGGCTCGGCTGCTAGCACACGGGCGGTGGGAAGCAGACACGCTATGCCGATGCCAGACGTACGCAGGCATCTTCCCATAGTGAAAGGGAACATTTACTTCTCCTTAAGGGTAAACACCTGCCGTCTCAACGGCCAGGTAAGCTGGTCAAATACAGCGATGCCAAGATTGATAAATCAATCGACTAGCTGCTCATCTTAGCCTGGACTGTTCGCAAACACCTTGGCTTGACCTTCCCTTGCGAGAATCGAACCAATTATCAACTGAACTTACGTAACCGCTCCTGCGGGCTTATGACGTCAGTAAGCCTGATACCGAACCTGTCCCCTACAACAACAGCTTCGCCATGCGCAATCAATGTGCCGTTAACCAGTACATCCAGAGGTTCGTGAGCCAGGCGCTGCAATTCAATCACAGAATCTTTACTAAGCTTCAGCAACTCACTAATGGATATTTTTGTCTGGCCAATTTCCATTGATAAAGTGACGGGAATATCCAGCAACATGGATATATCAGTAATGGGTGTTGTTATCTCACTTCCGTCAGGAGCACTGACTCTCGTCTGTTCAACAACGGGTATCTCATTGCCGATGCTGGGTTCGTTTGCTGGCTCAGGAATAGTCTCAGGCTCATCATCAACAGTAGCTGGCTCAGAATCATCAGACGGCTCTGCAGGGCTCTCCGAAGGTGCACCTTCTTCAGGTACTTCCATGGATTCCTCGGGCTCTTCGATCTCTTGTTCGGTGTTCTCTTCAGCCATGATCTTATGAGTTTACCGGTAAGTGCCAGCGTGAAAGACTGGCAGAGACTCTACCGTTGGAACTACCCACTCGGGCATCGAACAACGGCATATTCTGCGTCTTGAAGGAGACAGTCTGTACATCACGTAAAGCAATAAAGTCTCCAGTTTGAAGTTCAAGCAGGGCTCCAAGGGTGATATGCGACTCAGCAAGTACCCCACGAATTTCAAGCTCGCAATTGAGCAGCTCTCGCTTTATAGCCTGACTGAATTGCTCGTCCACGCGAACAGCGCTGGTTTTTTCTTTCTGTAACTGCTCGTTTATAGGATTCAGTGTTTCAAATGGATATATTAGCTGGCAAGGTAGTTCTATTTCCCCTACCTGTAAAAGCATGTCGCTAGTCACCATTACCTGTTCCAGCGCGGCATTGGCAAGACGTTCAATATCCACTTGACGCACTTTTTGCGCTTTCATATTCAGAAGCATCGACCAACCTTCATTGACCGACACCACTACAGCTTCAATAACATGCTGCATAACGCGTGCCTCGGTACGCGACAGCTTGCGTGGTGCCTCGAGCGGAGTCAGTTCGGCGCTACCACCAAAATAGCTGTTAACAATAGCCGACACCACGCTGATATCCATGCAGAACCAGACACCACCTGCTAGCGGTGTCATTGACAGCTCGTGGACTGTACCTGTGTTGCCAAACGCCTGCACACATTGCGAGTACCTGCTGCGTGTCGTCGCACGCGCAGTACCGCGCATATTAACCTTCAGGCGTTCCGATAACGATACGCCAAGCTCGCCTGCGATACGCTGACTGATTAAATCAAGTACTGGCCACTGCGTGTTTAGTTTATGCCCGGGTTGGACAAAATCATACGCAGTAGCTTCTTGCTTCATTGTCTCCATGTTTTCTATTAATTCTCGGTGACTACTGCATGACCAAACGGGTGATGAATACGTCATGTACTCGTTCGGTTTTATGGTGTCGACCGACGATGGCGTCTATTAGAACCAGCGCCTCATCGCGCAATGCCTGCTTGCCTTCGGCGGTTTTCAATTCTTCAGCATTCTGTTCGGAAAGTAGACTAAGTAGTGTGTCTCGCAACTCAGGATCATGTTCAGTCAAAATTGGTACAACTTCCTCATCATGGGTCGCTACAACCATCTCGATCATCAAAAACTTAACCCGTGATTTCCCTTGAAAATTAACGACAAACTCAGGCTGAATGTTGTAGTAGAACGTTTCCTCTGGTAACGGCGGAGCTGCAGGCATTGCAGCTTCCATTGCAGGTTTGTCTTCGAATGCACCTGTAAAGTACAGCGATGCACCTACGCTACCTCCAACTAAGAGGGCCAAACCTAGAAAACCCAGAACACCATAGATAATTTTCGTTTTCATGTGTGCAACCCTGGCGCCATCATCGCGCCAACTGATCTAAGCGCCAATTTATTGATGTTAAACATAAACGTCATAACTTCTTCTGATCTTGCCATCGTTACCAACTGTGCTCTGCACCTGTGCAGGCTCGACAGCTGCGCTCGTCTCACTCACCAGACTCGTACTTCCATCTTCCTCAGCAACTTGTGTACCCATTGCACGCCCTCCCCGATCAGATTGTTGCTGATCACCAGAATACTGCTGCCCGTAGCCTCTATCTGACTGTTCTGGCCGTCCATCAGAAATATCTACTTTGACATTCTCATGGCCTTGAGCTGCTAGTTGTTCGCGCAATCGAGGTAGCATAGAATCCAGTGCTTCACGCGTTGAGCCCTGCATGGCAACGATAGAGACATTCATTTGATCTTTTTCTAGGCCGATAGTTACTGAGATTGGCCCCATGCCGTTGGGCGTGACATTAACCACAGCATTCTTGACGCCTTCGTTGACCATCCAGCGAATATTTCCAGACATGGCTTTATCCGCTTCATCCTCCAGAATTGGCATGTTAAGCGGCGCATTAACAAGCTGCGCGTTCGCGGCATCAGCTCTTTGCAAAACGGGAGCAGTAACGATGCCGCCACCCAATGAAACAACCATGTTATCCGCTGGTTGGCTAACGCTATCGCCGACTACGGCCTGTAACAATGGGTTAGCGCTTAGAACCTGCTGCTGCTGCGCAACTTGACGGGCCTGCGCCTGGTTTTCCTGCAATACGTCCTGCTTGACCTGTTGTGCCGTGAGTCTGGCATCTGCATCAACCTCTAGATCAGCAGCGGCAGCGGCAGCTAAATCGGCATGCTGCAAGCGCTGAGGTACATTTGTCTCAAGCTGCTCGATCGGCATACCAGATTTACTGAGAACTGTAGCGCCGGTAACCTCCGTGTCGAGTTGCTTGGGTAGTACCGCTTGCTGGCTCTTCAACTGACCTGCAACACTGCCCGCGACATGCGCTCCAGCCAGAGTTGGTCGCGTTACCTCTAATTCTGCGTCTATCGTCTCTTGGGCAACAGCTTGGGCAGCTGGCGTACCGCGTCCCACGGTACTATTCAACCGATGCGCTTGGCGATTGGCGAGTTGTGCGGGCGACAGTTGATCGCCTACTACCCGAGTTGCACTAAGGTCAGTCGAATTGGTTGGAGATTGTTGTGGCGCAATGGCGGTTGCAAGTTTTTCAGTAGCCTGCTTTGCGTCAACTAATTGAACAGGAGGCTTAGAATTCTGACTAACTGAAACCTGTTCAGAAGCCACAGCCGCCTTGACAGGTAACTGTATGACAGAAACATCAGTCGCGCTCTCATCAGTTATCTGCACTAGTGGTAAAGGCGATACGGGAAGCTCAGGGGTTACAGGCACCGATTCGGATGCCGTTTCCACGACCTCATTAGTCTGCGCCACTTGTTCTTCATGGTCCGAGGCGGCAGTGGATATCACAGGAGCATCTACCTGCGACGCTGTTGCGCTTTCATCATTTGACGTATTTGATGCACTTGATGCACTTGATGATTTTTCAGGTACCTTTTCCGACCGGGCGTCACGACGCAGCTTATGCTCAGATACAGAAGCTTGCTCGGACTCTGGGCGCTTTGCTGTTCGTTCGGCACTAGTTTCAGAGTCGCGCGATGAACTGTCGTGACGAGTATCTGATTGGGCACCGCGCTCACTTGCATGAACAAGCTCACGCGAGAAGCTCCGATCCGGAGCCTGCGCACTATCAACAGCACCCAATGAAACTGCCCCTTGGCCGGGCTTGGGGGTAGAAGCACTCAAGAAATTTATCGATGAAGCCAGTCCGGGTTCAGTCATTGCCTTGCTCCTTTTCGAGTCGTTGTTGCTGAAAAAATTGGCCTGCTGCAAATTCATCCAACTGTTGCTGATCACGTCGTTCCGTCATATGTTTGTATTCGTCAGCACGGTTTTCATGGACAAGTTCCAGAGCTGTGTGTTGCGCAGTACGCTGCTGGCACTCGCGCCTTTGTGTCTCTACCATCTGAGACTTCTGCTCTCGCTGCTCAGCCAACTGATCAAGCTTGTGAGTCAGTTGTTCTACAAAGCCTCGGCTTTGTGCCAGCAATTGCGGTGCGATTGACGCCTTGTCAATAGTGCCCTGTTGATATTGCTGGTTAATAGATCGCAACTCACGGCTGTGATGATCGATCTGTTGCAGCTGATGCTGCTCGTGCTGCAATCGATCACGGCTTTGATCTGCACGTTTTTCTGCAAGTGCTGCAAGCTTGCCTAACTGCTCAGAACTCATGTCTTCTCGTTTGCGTTTGTCCTTAATACAGATATCGGCGCAAGACGTGAAGTGTTCAGCAATATCGATGCTTGAAACGGTTAATTGTAGTTACACTGGTTCGCAAAATGGGACATTAGCCATTAAGGCATCTGGAATACGAAGATCAGACTCCCATGCCCAACACGTCTGCCAGCTGTTTTCGACAGGTAGGGATGTTCACACCTGCATCCATGGATTGTTGTAAAAACCGCTGCAACTTAGGCCAGACGGCCACAGCTTCATCCAGCACCGGATCGCTACCTCTTTGATAGAGTCCAACTCTGAGCATGTCCTCCTGAGCACGATATGCTGCAGCCAGTTTAAGCGCGCGCTTAATGACAACTTCCTGTTCCGGAGTGTTCACCGATGAACGCGTTCGGCTGACTGATGCGCCGATATCAATTGCCGGGTAGTGAGCGGCATCAGACAAAGCTCTTGTTAACACAATGTGCCCATCTAGCACAGCACGTGCAGCGTCTACAACGGGATCGTTCTGATCATCACCCTCTGCAAGGACCGTGTAGATTGCGGTGATGGATCCACCGTGAGCCATATTGCCGGCACGCTCCACTAACTGGGGCAGCATGGCAAACGCCGATGGCGGATAACCCTTGCTGGTTGGTGGCTCGCCAGTAGCCAGACCAATTTCACGCTGCGCTTGTGCAAAGCGCGTTAAAGAATCAACTAACAACAGCACTTGCTTGCCTCGATCTCGAAAGCTCTCTGCAATAGCCGTGGCCAACATGGCACCTTGCAATCTCAGCAGCGGTGGCTGGTCTGCAGGCACAGCGACAACCACAGCCTTTTTCATACCTTCCTTACCAAGGGTTTCGCGCACAAAATCATTAACTTCACGTCCGCGTTCGCCGATCAGCCCAATCACGGTAACTTCGGCCTCACTATGACGTGTCATCATTCCCAGCAGCGCACTCTTACCGACACCTGAACCGGCAAACAAACCGACTCTTTGCCCTCGCCCCAACGTCACTAATCCGTTGATTGAGCGAACACCAACATCAAAGCTGTCCTTTACCGCAGCACGATCCAGCGGGTTAATAGGTTTTCCCATAAGAGGCACTCGGGTCGATATGGGCATTGGACCCAGGGAATCGATAGCTTGTCCACGTGCATCGATGACTCGACCTAACAAGGCATCACCTGCGGGGGCTGTTGCTTGACCGGGTATCGGCCGTACTCTTGCCTGCGAACGTAAGCCCTCCAGAGAACCCGCTGGCATCAGCAGCGTCCGCTCACGATTAAAGCCGACCACCTGCGCTTCGATACTATCGCCTGATACGGTGTCGATCAGACAACGGGCACCAATAGCAGCCTTGCAACCTTCCGCTTCAAGAGTGAGTCCACGTAACGTGCTCAACCGCCCCTCGACGGGGAGTTCAGGGACGCATAGCTTGGATCGACGTTGGCCAATACGTTGTTTTAATGTGGATGCTTGCATGGGCCTAGCTATTAACTGTCACGCGTATCGTTGTCCTGTGATTTGCCAGGCAGGGCGTCATCAACCAATGAAACGGGTGCCGTACTTTGCGTTGCCGATTTGGGATTGAGACCTAATTGCTCGGATATATTGAGCAACCAGTCATTCACACCAGCTTTGACAATACTGGCTCCTGACTCAATGTGGCAAGCACCACGTTCAAGGGATATATCCTCAATGATAGTTACACCAGCATCAGGCCTCATGTTGTCACGGACAATAATTGCATCAGCAGGGTGAAGGTTTACACATGTACTGGATTCTGGATTCCCAGGTAATTGTTCAAGCCCTGTGCGAACGATGTCATGAATAATTGTCTGATCGATGCTGATCTCTTTTTGTATTACAAGCCGTGCTATATCTACTGCCATCTTAACCAACTCATCTTCGAGTTCACTATCATCCTGACGACTATTTACAGAACCTAATGCATTGATCACCAACGTTAGCTCTTGCACAGCTTGCTGGTGCAACGCTGTACTGCCAGCAGCAAAACCTTTTCCGTATCCTTCGTCGTAACTCGACTGCACCATTTGTGCGGATGCAGCCGCGCCTACCTGACTAGCGTCTGCTTGCTGCCCTGCTCGTGATGCTTGCGCAGACATATGGCTGGCTAGTACATCAATGGGATTGATAGTTTGCAGTCTGGGGGCTACTGAAGGAATAGGCACTGCACCTCTCTTTAATTCAAGACCACCCAACAACGATTGCATACCAATGTCATCATTAGCAGATTGGCGCGGGTTGGCTTGCTGCCGAGTCTTCGCTACCTTGCTGGTATCAGTACCCAGATCGGGCGCCTGCCAACGGGTAACCTTTTTTGATTCCGCCTCACTTAGTACTCTAAACAAAGTCATCCCCTTTTCCACCTAGCGAAATCTTGCCATCTTCGGAAGCTTGCTTGGCAGCAGTAATAATAGAACGTTGAGCATCCTCAACTTCAGTCAATCGAACCGGCCCCTGCGCTTCCAGGTCATCCTTGAGAAGCTCAGCTGCACGAGACGACATGTTGCGAAATATTTTCTGTTGCATCTCTTCCGATGCACCCTTCAATGCAAGAATCAGATCACCATTACTGAGATCGCGCATCAGCGTCTGCATATCACGATCGGTAACCGTCAACAGATTCTCAAAGATAAACATGCCTTCTTTGATTTGTGCCACGACATCGCTATCAGTCTCTTCAATAGCCGCAAGAATCTGCTCCTCAGCATCTTTGGATACGCTATTCAGTATCTCCGCCACTGTCGAGACACCGCCAAGCCCTGATATTTCAATGGTGGCGTTGTTCTCAAACAGCTCTTGAATAATTTCGTTTAAATCAGCCAGTGCTGCTGGGTGAATTTTATCGAGCTTGACGATGCGCATCATGATGTCAGGCCGAATATCATCAGGCAATAAATCAAGCACAGCGCCCGCTTGCTGAGATTTAAGCTGGCTGAGAACTGTTGCGATTATCTGCGGATGCTCTTTGGAGATTATCTTGGCAACGACGCGAGGGTCCATCCACTGTAGTGAACTCAATCCTGAGTCGTCATCCATAGGCTCCATACTGGCCAGCACACTGGTAGCCTTGTCTACGCCCAGCGCACGCGTCAGCGTGGACTTGAAATACTTTGCAGACTCCACACCCAGTGACGATTGATTGCGCACGCGGTTGATAAATTGATCCAGCGTATCGCCGATCTGCTCCTGAGTAACACCGTTGATTGCAGCCATAGCCTCGCCCACCGCCTGCACTTCTTCAGGCTTCATATGCTTGAGCACTGTGGCGGCCTCCTCTTCACCAATAGCCATCAACAAGATGGCGGCTTGCGTCGAACCGCTGAGCTCTATCTTATCGGCACCAGGTGGACCTGAGCTATCAGATTTGTCGTCCGACTCAGCCATTACTTTTCAGCGACCCAGTCCTTAACCACTTTTGCCACACGTTGAGGATCCTCAGCAGCCATCGCTCTCGCCATATTCAGGATGTCACCATACACCACTGGCGGTGGGTCAAGAGAAGGAAGTTCTTTCACGCTGTCTGCAGACTTATTGTTTGATTTTTCGTTCTCATCAGTCTCATCCTCATCACCGGGGGGCAATGCTAAAGGTTGAGGCACAGGCATTAGGCGTTTCGCCGCCGGACGAAGCACCATGAGCACTAGTAGTAGCACTGCAAGACCTACAAGCACCTGACGAACAACCGTACCAAACCAGTTTTGCTCCCACATAGGCAGAGGCTCTACTGGAACTATTTCCTCCACTGGCTGAAACGAGCGATTGAATACAACCACACTGTCACCTCGTGCCTCTGTAAAGCCTATAGCTTCCTGAGCAAGACGTGTGTACTCCGCCAGTTCCTCTTCTGTAAGTGGTGTGCGGACCGGCGTTCCATCCTCAGCTAATGAGGTCTTGTCATCAATGATAATGGCGGCCGATAAGCGAATGATGGTACCCGGCATCTGCCTGACATGAGTAATAGTCTTATCCAGCTCGTAGTTCTTGACAGCAGAGGAGCTTTCATTGGTGATCTCGGCACCTCCCTCAGCTCCGGCAATTGCTGGATCTACATCACCGTCGCCTGGTGGTTGATTAGTCAGGGCACCAGGTACGCCAACAGCTTCGCCGTTACGATTAACTTGCGTATCGATCTGTTCACTGCGCAGCTGTGCCGCATCTGGTTCGAACGTTTCCTGTGTCTGCTCGTTGACTGTGAAATCAAGGTCAGCAGTTACAATAGCCCTTACTGCACCGGCACCGACAATAGGTGCCAACAATGATTCGATGCGCTCCGAATATAATTTTTCAAGCTTACGCGCATGTTGAAACTGATCTCGTGTAGCACCGCCCGCTGAATCATCCCCTGTAGACAGAAGACGGCCCCATTGATCTACAACAGTTACCTGCCCGCTTTCCAGATAGGGAATGCTGGAGGCCACCAGATTGATCACCGCGTTTACCTGTTCATCTTCAATACTTCTGCCTCGCTGAGGCTTGATCATGACCGATGCAGATGCCTGCTCGCGGTCACGCACAAACACTGATTGCTTGGGTATGGCCAGATGCACACGCGCAGAATCAACGTTGCGCATACTGCCGATCGTTCGCGATAGCTCGGTTTCCAGTGCGTGTTGGTATCGAGCAGATTCGTGGAAGTGGCTTGAGCCTAGTGCGGGTTGTTGTTGTAGTAACTCCAAACCCACTGAATTACTACCTGCGTTGAAGCCACTGGCCGCCAACGTCATTTGCACTTGCGCAGCCTGATCACGCGGCACAAGCACCAAGCCCGTGGAGGGGTCGAGTTTGAATTCAATGTTTTGAGAGCCCAGGAGCTCAATGATCTGGAGTGCATCCTCGCGACTCCCTTGCTCTGAAACTGGCACAAAATCAGGTTTCATACCCCACAGTATCAACCCGACTCCAAGTGTCAGTGCAGTTGCCACAATAAGCAACGCAGCCAACTGAGGCGCAAACAGAGTACGCGCCACAGCGGCCATGACCGGACTGGCCACTGGTGGAGAATTGATGGTTTGAACGTCACTCATCAGTTATGGGTTGCCTGAGGCTTTGCGGTGATAACGGAGAAAGATGTCAAAGAGACATTCTCATGATTTCCTGATAGGCATTAACCATCTTGTTTCGAACCTGAGAGAGAGCTTCAAAAGAGATGCGAGCTTTTTGAGCCGCAATCATGACGTCTGCCAGCTCCACATTCGGATTGCCCGCTTCAAACGATTCACGCAGCTCTTTGGCCTCGCCACCACGGTTGCTAACCGCTTGTAGCGAATTTTCCAGTATCTTCGAGAACTCCACCGATTCACCGGCAGCCCCTACATCACCTACCGAGGCCTCAGATGGCGGAATGCCCGCGTCTTGCGCCATGGTGCGAAGTTGTACTAGTAACGAATTTGTATCAATCGAGTTATTCATCTCGGCTCCTACCGTGATCTAAAAGCGAAGGAGCAAGGCGTGTGCCCTCAGTTCCAAATTGGCAACCGTAAATACAAAGCTTACCGTTACGAACCTGTGAGCACTATCACGAGAATGATCAACCAGTGTTCATATATTGAACGATTGGTCGCTTCTCACCGGACCAGCAGGCCTTTAAGAGGCAATTTAGGCCAGTTACTGGCCAGTAGACTGTTAGGAAAGCGCCAGTTAGGGCAATTCAAAAAAAATGCCCTCACTAGGAGGGCATTTGAAAAATACGTGGCGAGCTGCTGTCAGCTCGCCAGCTTAAAGGGTTAGTAACTAGCTTTCGCTAGCTCCCTCACCCTCTGCCGGGCTGATGCTGTCAAGCAAACTAGCTGGCATAGCTTCAGCCTGTGCCAAAGAATTGGCAGCTAGTGCAGATTCTTGCTCTATGACCTGATCAAACGCCTGATCATGATCAAGGCTCAGCTTCGCACGGCTCTTTCGTCTCTCGTTATGAAACGCCAGACCAGTACCAGCCGGTACCAGACGACCCACGATAACGTTCTCTTTCAGGCCACGAAGATCATCACGTGCACCACGAACAGCCGCATCAGTTAGCACGCGTGTGGTTTCCTGGAACGAGGCTGCAGAGATAAACGATTCGGTTACCAGTGACGCCTTGGTTATTCCAAGGAGCAGGTTATCGAATTCGGCAGGCTTGGCATTCGGCTTCTCGGCCAGTAGCGCTTCATTTACCTCTTTAACACGCAAGAAGTCCACTTGCTCACCACGTAACAGGCGAGTGTCACCCGAATCAGAGATATCAACCTTACGCAGCATCTGACGAATAATGACTTCGATGTGCTTATCGTTGATCTTTACACCCTGCAAACGGTAAACGTCCTGAATTTCCTGAACAAGGTAGGCCGCTAGTGTCTCAACACCTCGCAATCTGAGAATGTCCTGTGGATTAGGCTCACCATCAGCGATGGTTTCACCACGTTCCACCGTCTCACCTTCAAATACGTTGATGTGACGCCACTTTGGAATGAGTTCCTCGTAGTGCTCCTGATTAGGCCCAGTAATAACAAGACGCTGCTTGCCTTTAGTTTCCTTACCGAAGCTAACGGTACCGCTCTTCTCAGCAAGAATTGCAGGCTCTTTAGGCTTACGTGCTTCAAACAAGTCAGCAACACGTGGCAAACCACCCGTGATGTCTCGTGTCTTGGAGGAAGCTTGCGGAATACGAGCAACAACATCACCAACCTGAACCTCATCACCATCCTGAAGGTTGATGATGGCGCCCGGCGGAAGCATGTAGTTAGCCGGAATCTCGGTACCAGAGTAGTGCAGCTCTTTACCGTCTTTGTCCAGAAGTTTGACTGACGGACGTAGATCCTTGTTGACACCACCACGTTGCTTGTGATCCGTGATGATGGTGTCTGTCAGACCGGTAATGTCATCAGTTTCGACTTTGATCGAAACATTCTCGACGAAATCCTGAAACTGGGCAAAACCTGCAACTTCGGTGATAACCGGATGGGTGTGCGGATCCCAGGTAGCGAGAATACTGCCAGCTTCAACAGCTGCGCCTTCTTTGGCCTGGATGACAGCGCCATAAGGAACCTTGTAGCGCTCACGCTCGCGACCGGCATCATCCACAACAGACAGTTCCGCAGAACGGGACACAGCCATAAGCTTGCCTTCCCGGTTGGAAATCTCTTTCATGTTATGCAGACGAATGCTTCCTTTGCTCTTCGACTCAACACTACTGGCCGCCGCAGATCTGCTGGCAGCACCACCGATGTGGAACGTACGCATCGTCAGCTGGGTACCTGGCTCGCCGATAGACTGAGCCGCCATAACGCCCACAGCCTCACCGATGTTAATCATGTGGCCACGTGCCAGATCACGTCCGTAACACGCTCGGCAGACACCGTAGTCGGCCTCACAAGTAATAGCAGAACGCACCAGAATCTCATCCACGCCTTCTTCTTCAAGCATGTCGACCATGTGCTCATCAAGCAACGTTCCAGCATCGAGCAGCATGTGCTTCTCGTCAGAAGGTCGCATGATAGGTGCTGCAACCACACGTCCCAGTACTCGCTCACGCAATGGTTCAACAACATCACCACCTTCGATGATGGGCTTCATCGTCAAGCCAGCGGTTGTACCGCAATCCGGATCAACAACCACCATGTCCTGAGCAACATCGACCAGTCGTCGTGTCAGGTAACCCGAGTTTGCGGTCTTCAGTGCCGTGTCGGCCAGTCCCTTACGAGCTCCGTGTGTAGAGATAAAGTACTGATTTACGTTTAGACCTTCGCGGAAGTTAGCGATGATGGGCGTCTCGATAATGGAGCCATCAGGCTTGGCCATCAGACCACGCATACCCGCCAACTGACGAATCTGAGCAGCAGAACCACGAGCACCGGAATCCGCCATCATGAAGATGGAGTTGAATGACTCCTGCTGTTCAGTTTCGCCTTTCGCATTGACAACGTCCTCAGTACCGAGGCTGGACATCATTGACTTGGCAACCTGATCGTTCGCTGATGACCAGATATCGACGACCTTGTTGTAACGCTCACCGTTGGTTACCAGACCTTCTGAATACTGGTTCTGGATTTCACGGACTTCTGCTTCAGCGGCAGCAACCAGAGTTTTCTTGTTTTCTGGTACTTCCATGTCCTCAATTCCGATAGACACGCCGGCAAGCGTTGCATAACGAAAGCCCAGATACATCAGCTGATCAGCGAACACAACAGATTCTTTGAGACCCAATCTGCGGTAACACAGATTAATAAGGCGGGAGATGTTCTTCTTGGTCAGGTTGAGATCGACGTTGGCAAACTCAAGTCCTGGCGGCAGAATTTCGGAAACAATAGCTCGCCCAATCGTTGTCTCAACGCGCCGTGGTACCGGTAGCCACTCGCCAGCTTCGTTCTGTTCATAATCAGTGATTCGCACGGTGATCTTGGCGTGCAAGTCGGCAACCTTACTCTCGTAAGCGCGATGACACTCAGCAATATCCTGAAATACCATGCCCTCGCCTTTCGCATTAACGCGTGTACGAGTCATGTAATACAGACCCAGAACGATATCCTGCGAAGGAACGATTATCGGCTCTCCGTTTGCCGGCGACAGTACGTTGTTGGTAGACATCATCAACGCCCGAGCCTCCAACTGAGCCTCAATAGACAATGGAACGTGTACCGCCATCTGATCGCCATCAAAGTCAGCGTTGAACGCCGCACAAACCAGCGGGTGAAGCTGGATAGCCTTACCTTCGATTAGTACAGGCTCGAACGCCTGGATACCCAGTCGGTGAAGTGTTGGCGCACGGTTCAGCATGACCGGATGCTCGCGGATAACCTCTTCGAGGATATCCCAGACTTCCGCACCTTCTCTTTCGACCATCTTCTTGGCCGCTTTGATGGTGGTAGCCATGCCGCGAAGCTGCAACTTGGAGAAGATAAACGGCTTAAAGAGCTCAAGCGCCATCTTCTTAGGCAGACCGCACTGATGCAGACGCAGAGTTGGTCCTACAACGATGACTGATCGACCGGAGTAATCAACACGCTTACCGAGCAGGTTCTGACGAAAACGTCCTTGCTTGCCCTTGATCATGTCGGCAAGAGATTTCAAAGGACGCTTGTTAGAACCCGTAATGGCTCGTCCGCGACGACCATTGTCTAACAGTGCATCAACTGATTCCTGCAGCATTCGCTTCTCGTTACGCACGATGATATCCGGCGCGTTGAGCTCAAGCAGTCTGCGCAAGCGATTGTTACGGTTGATAACACGACGGTAAAGATCATTAAGATCTGACGTTGCGAAGCGACCACCATCGAGCGGTACCAATGGACGCAAATCAGGTGGCAAGACTGGAAGGATAGTCATTACCATCCATTCTGGACGGTTACCAGACGCGATAAAGGACTCAACCAGCTTCAGACGCTTAGTGAGTCTTTTTAATTTGGTTTCAGATTTAGTCGCTTCAATCTCTTCGCGCAGCTCTTCGGCTTCAGACTGCATGTCGATATCTTTGAGCAGATCATGGACAGCTTCTGCACCCATACGAGCGTCAAATTCATCGCCGTGCTCTTCGACCGCTTCAAGATACTGCTCATCGGAGAGCAGTTGCCCACCTTCAAGTAGCGTCATACCTGGATCGATGACCACATAGGCTTCAAAATAAAGAACTCGCTCTATTTCGCGCAGTGTCATGTCCAGTAATAAGCCGATACGACTAGGCAAGGACTTCAAAAACCAGATATGTGCAACCGGGCTTGCCAGATCGATATGGCCCATTCGCTCACGTCGTACTTTGGCCTGAGTTACTTCGACTCCGCACTTCTCGCAGACAACGCCGCGGTGCTTGAGACGCTTGTACTTTCCACACAGGCATTCGTAGTCTTTTACCGGCCCAAATATCTTGGAACAAAACAAACCATCTCTTTCTGGCTTGAACGTTCTGTAGTTAATGGTCTCCGGCTTTTTAACTTCACCGTAGGACCATGATCGGATGGTCTCAGGCGAAGCGAGCTTGATACGGATGGCATCAAACTCTTCGGTCTGGCCCTGCATTTTGTACAGATTCAGAAGATCTTTCATTCTTTATTCCCCATGACGTTGCGGCGGAAAATGTATTCGTTGTTCAAGATGGTCAGCGCGCAATCTCTGCAGCGCTGACCAGATAGAACGTTCCTAATGGTCTTGTTCCAACTCGATATTGATACCCAAAGAGCGAATCTCCTTGAGCAGAACATTGAACGACTCAGGCATACCGGCATCCATGCGGTGATCACCATCAACAATGTTCTTGTACATCGTATTACGCCCTTTCACATCGTCCGACTTAACCGTGAGCATTTCACGCAGTGTATATGCCGCACCGTATGCCTCCAGAGCCCAGACTTCCATCTCTCCGAAACGCTGACCACCGAACTGAGCCTTACCACCCAGAGGTTGCTGAGTAACCAGAGAGTAAGGACCTGTGGAACGTGCATGCATCTTGTCATCCACCAAGTGATTCAGCTTCAACATGTGCATGTACCCGACAGATACAGGACGTTCAAAGGTATCGCCCGTTCGTCCGTCATACAACACAGCCTGACCAGACTCTGGCAAATCTGCCAATGCGAGCATCTGACGAATCTCTTTTTCAGAGGCTCCATCAAATACAGGCGTTGCCATGGGTACACCTCGAACAAGGTTAGTTGCAAGTTCCTTGATCTCGGCGTCACTTAGACTAGCGATATCGACGTGCTGCGATGCACCCTCGTGGTTGTAGACCTTGTCAAGAAATGCTCGGATCTCACTAATCGCCTGCTGTGCCTTAATCATGCGATTGATTTTGTGACCAAGACCCTTGGCAGCCCAGCCAAGATGCATCTCAAGAACCTGCCCCACGTTCATGCGCGACGGCACACCCAATGGGTTGAGGCAAATATCGACCGGCGCACCATCTTCACTGTAAGGCATGTCTTCGGCAGGCACGATCATCGAGATAACACCTTTGTTTCCATGCCGACCAGCCATCTTGTCGCCAGGTTGCAAACGTCGCTTGACCGCCAGATACACCTTGACCATCTTGAGCACACCGGGCGCAAGATCATCACCGGAGGTAATCTTCTCCTTCTGCTCCAGAAAGCGCTGCTCAAAAGCTTCGCGATGATCTGCAATGCTTTGCGCAATTTTTTCCAGCTGCACATTGAGTGCTTCATCCTGCATGGATATCTGGAACCACTGCTCACGTTCAAGACCATTCAAGTATTGACTGGTGATCTTGTCACCCTTATTCAGACCATCAGGGCCTTTATCAACTTCTTTGTTGACGATCAGCCGTTCGATACGAGCATAGATATCGTTCTCGATAATGCGGGTTTCGTCCTGAATATCCTTACGTACCTGCTTGAGCTCTTCACGCTCGATCTCCTGAGCACGCAAATCCTTGTCAACACCATCACGCGTAAACACTCGCACATCGATAACTGTGCCGTCCATGCCAGGTGGCACACGAAGTGACGTATCTTTTACGTCTGATGCTTTTTCACCAAAAATGGCTCTCAGCAGTTTCTCTTCAGGCGTCAGTTGAGTCTCACCCTTTGGTGTCACTTTTCCTACCAGAATGTCGTTGGGACGCACTTCAGCTCCAACGTACACGATGCCCGATTCATCCAGCTTGCTCAGCAAACCTTCGCTAACATTTGGAATATCGGCAGTGATGTCCTCAGGCCCAAGTTTGGTATCACGAGCTACTGAAGTCAGTTCTTCGATGTGGATAGTGGTAAAGCGATCTTCCTGAACAACACGCTCAGAAATAAGGATGGAATCCTCGTAGTTGTAACCGTTCCAAGGCATGAACGCTACCAGCATGTTCTGACCCAGTGCCAATTCACCCATATCGGTGGACGGACCATCTGCCAATACATCACCACGCTCTATCTGGTCACCAACTCGCACCAATGGACGCTGGTTGATACACGTGTTCTGATTAGAACGTGTGTACTTGGTCAGCGTGTAGATATCCACACCACCAGCACCATCGTCCGCTTCTGCATCGTTAACGCGAACAACAATTCGAGCAGCGTCTACTGAATCGACGTTACCACCGCGCTTGGCAACAACTGCCGAACCGGAATCTACCGCTACGATTCGCTCGATGCCTGTTCCAACGAGAGGCTTTTCGGCCCGCAATGTAGGCACTGCCTGACGTTGCATGTTCGAACCCATCAGTGCCCGGTTCGCATCATCATGCTCAAGGAAAGGAATAAGCGCTGCCGCCACAGATACGATCTGCTTGGGCGAGACATCCATGTATTCGACTCGGTCTGGAGTCTCCATGGTGAATTCGTTATTGGTTCGAACAGAAACCAGATCGCTTGTCAGTTTGCCCTTCTCGTCTAACTCGGTGTTCGCCTGAGCAATGACGTAATTGCCTTCCTCGATTGCCGACAGATATTCGATCTTGTCCGTAGACACACCGTTTTCGATTTTGACATACGGTGTCTCGAGGAAACCGAAGTTGTTAGTCCGTGCGTAGACCGCCAGCGAGTTAATCAGTCCAATGTTTGGACCCTCCGGCGTCTCGATTGGGCAAACACGACCGTAGTGCGTTGGATGTACATCACGCACTTCAAAGCCTGCACGTTCACGTGTTAGTCCACCGGGCCCAAGAGCAGAAATTCTGCGCTTGTGAGTGACTTCAGAAAGCGGATTGTTCTGGTCCATGAATTGCGACAACTGACTGGATCCGAAAAATTCCTTGACCGCGGCAGCAACTGGTTTTGCATTAATGATGTCCTGAGGCATAAGCCCCTCGGACTCAACCATGCCCAGACGTTCACGTACAGCACGCTCAACACGCACAAGGCCGACTCGAAAAACATTTTCAGCCATTTCGCCAACCGAACGAATGCGACGATTACCAAGATGGTCGATGTCATCAACAGTGCCGTTACCGTTTCGGATATCGATAAGGACCTGCATGACAGCTTCGATGTCTTCCTTATCCAGCGTACCCATACCTTCTGTGTTTTCACGCATGAGACGCCGATTAAACTTCATGCGACCTACTGGTGACAGGTCGTAGCGATCAGGCTCGAAAAACAGGTTGTTGAACAGGTTTTGTGCAGCTTCCTTGGTAGGCGGCTCGCCCGGACGCATCATTCGGTATATCTCAACCTGTGCTTCCAGCTGTGTCTTCGTAGGGTCAATACGCAATGTGTTCGAAATGTATGGACCGCGGTCCAGATCATTCACATACAACACTTCAAGCTTCTTGACGCCGGCATCCTGGATCTGCTCAACCAATTCAGCGGTAAGCTCAGCATTGGCCTCTGCCATTAGCTCGCCAGTAGCTGGATCAGCAATATCATGGAAAAGGACTTTGCCAACCAGATATTCTGTAGGAACTTCCAGCTTCTTGATATTTGCAGATTCGAGCTGCCGAACATGTTTGGCAGAAATGCGGCGACCCGCTTCGACGATGACGTCCTTACCTGCCTTGATATCGAAAACGGCTGTCTCACCGCGCAGACGCTCAGCAACAAGCTCCATCTCGATTTTGGTCTTCGTCAACGAGATCTTGTGTGTGTCGAAAAAGTTGTCGAGGATGTCAGCAGTCTCATACCCAAGCGCACGCAGCACGATTGTTGCAGGCAACTTGCGACGGCGATCGATACGTGCAAAGACGCAATCTTTTGGGTCGAATTCAAAATCCAACCACGATCCGCGGTAAGGAATGATTCGGGCGCTGAACAGCAGCTTGCCTGATGAATGCGTTTTGCCGCGATCGTGATCGAAAAACACACCCGGAGAACGATGCAGCTGCGAAACGATTACGCGCTCTGTGCCGTTGATAATGAACGTGCCATTACCAGTCATCAAAGGCAACTCGCCCATGAATACTTCTTGTTCTTTTATATCTTTAACAACCTTGCTGCTGGCAGGCGCGGTCTTGTCATAAATAATCAGACGCGCTAGTACCCGCAAAGGTGCAGCGTAGGTAAGGCCCCGAATTTTACATTCGCGTTCGTCGAACGCTGGCTTGCCGAGCCGGTAGCTGACGTAATGCAGCTCCACATTGCCGGAGTAGCTGACAATGGGCATGACGCTGTTAAAAGCTCCATGAAGACCAACTTCAGCCCGATCCTCTGGGCCCTTGTCTTCCTGAAGGAAATTGCGGTAGGAATCCAACTGCGTCTGCAGCAGGTACGGCACCTCCAAAATAGGCGCACGCTTCCCGAAATCCTTGCGGATACGTTTTTTTTCAGTGAACGAAAAGGCCATCAACGTTCCTCGCTTGTCTGCCACGCGCGCTATGTGTTACACGCAAATATGTATGTTTTCGTTGCCAGAAACGACAACAGGCCGACAGTCGCAATGACTGCCAGCCAAGTGACGCGGCACCGGTCTCGCTAGAGACCGGTACAACGGCATACATCAAACTACTTAAGCTCGACGCTAGCGCCAGCTTCTTCCAACGTCTTCTTAAGCTCTTCACCTTCAGCCTTGCTAACCGCTTCCTTGATAGAAGCAGGAGCACTTTCGACCAGGTCTTTCGCTTCCTTCAGGCCAAGGCCTGTAGCGCCACGAACCGCTTTGATAACGCCAACCTTGTTTTCGCCAAAGCTAGCCAGAATCACGTCGAACTCAGTCTGCTCTTCTGCAGCTGCGCCGCCATCGCCGCCACCAGCTGGAGCTGCGGCTACTGCTGCAGCTGCTGACACACCAAACTTCTCTTCCATTGCACTGATAAGGTCAACGACCTCCATCACTGACATGTTGGAGATGGTTTCCAGCATGTCTTCTTTTGATACTGCCATTTGTCTTTCTCCGATCGGTTAAACGCAATGTTACGTGTAACCCTTAGTAAAGTATTTGGCCGCTCGAAACAGTTGTTGTTTCCGAGTTGCCGATTGAGTGAACCGATGTGATTCGTGATTAAGCTTCTTTCGAAAGGCGAACGGCTTCCACCGTACGCACAAGCTTTCCAGGCACTTCGTTCAAGGTACGCGCTAGTTTGGTAACCGGCGCCTGCATAACAGCCATTAGCAAAGATATTGCCTCGTCCCGCGTTGGGAGGTTGGCTAACTTGCCAATATCGCTAGCATCGATCGTTTCTCCACCAACCGCACCAACAGTAATGACAAGCTTGTCATTATCTTTGGCGAAGTCGCGAAAAAGACGTGCCGCAGAACCTGGATCCTCTTGCGAGAATGCCAGCATCAACGGACCGCTCAGGCGATCGTTCATACACTCGAATTCAGTCCCTTTGACTGCCAACTTAGCCAGGGAATTCTTCACGACCCGCACATACACACCTGTTTCACGCGCTTTCGCACGCAGAGCAGTTAGTTGCGAGACAGTCAGTCCCCGGTACTCGGCAGCAACCGCAGACATCGCCGAATTCGCAACTTCTGCGACTTCTGCAACAACTGCTTGCTTCTCTGTATAACTCAGAGCCATAGAGCACCTATAGTTTTATGGCCTTCAGGAAAAATCTCCTAAAGGCCGGCCATGCAGACGATGCAAGAGATCGAAACCCTCATATCGCCTACCCACTTGGTTCCGCAATCTGGCATTGGACAGCAAAACAATTACTGCACTAGCCGCATTACATCCCCATCTGCGCAGGACATTAAGCCGATTCAACACGTATTCTGCCAAAACTGCACCTACGGTCTTCGATGAGACAGACCAAGCTCCGAAGTCAATAATGACGATGGCTAACTCGCTCCTGACCTGTAACCACGGCCAACACGGCTATGTTTGCAGGCTGCCTGCTCACTCAAAGTTCTTAACTAACAACAAACAACTCAGGCAACCCCGCGGGGTTGTCTGTTAAATCTACTGTCTAGACCAGGCTGGAATGATCAATTGTCAACCCAGGCCCCATTGTCGTGGAGACTGTAATTTTTCGCATGTAAACGCCTTTTGCTGCAGAAGGCTTCGCCTTGATCAGATCGCCCACAAGTTGCGTAAGATTTTCATGCAACTGAGCTGGCTCAAAGGTTGCCTTGCCCAGCGTGCAGTGCACGATGCCGCCTTTGTCAGCGCGGTATCGGACCTGTCCGGCCTTGGCATTGGTAACTGCCTGCGCAACATTTGGTGTTACGGTGCCAACCTTAGGGTTAGGCATCAGTCCGCGAGGACCGAGAATCGTTCCAAGAGCACCAACAACGCGCATGGCGTCTGGGGCTGCGATGACCACATCAAAATCCATGGTGCCGCCTTTGATGGACTCAGCCAAGTCTTCAAACCCGACGATGTCGGCACCCGCTTCTTTAGCAGCGTCTGCTTGTGCACCCTGAGCAAAAACCGCTACTCGAACGGTTTTTCCTGTGCCGTTTGGCAAGACGCTTGAGCCACGAACGACCTGATCAGATTTACGCGGATCGACACCCAGATTTACAGCAACATCAACGGACTCAGCGAACTTTACAGTAGAAAGCTCTTTGAGCAGTGCGAACGCTTCTTCGATCCCATACTGCTTAACCGGATCAACCTTTTCGCGGATTGCTTTTGTACGTTTACCTAGCTTTGCCATGATCTATCCCTCTACTTCCAGACCCATACTGCGTGCAGTACCGGAGATTGTGCGAACTGCAGCGTCCATATCCGACGCTGTAAGGTCAGGGTTCTTAGTCGTCGCGATCTCTTCGAGCTGAGCGCGACTAACCTTGCCAACCTTCTCAGTATTGGGACGTCCACTACCCTTGGGTATGCCAGCAATCTTGCGCAGCAATACAGATGCGGGAGGAGTCTTTTGTATGTACGTAAAGCTACGGTCGCTGTAAACAGTAATAACGACGGGAATTGGCAGACCTGCTTCCATGCTCTGCGTGGAAGCATTGAATGCTTTGCAGAATTCCATGATGTTCACACCATGCTGACCCAATGCAGGACCTACAGGTGGACTGGGATTTGCCTGCCCGGCAGGCACTTGCAGCTTGATGTAAGCCTGAACTTTCTTGGCCATATAACTAAACTCCTGACGGGTTCAAGCGCCTGTGCTCTAACCCTGGTACGCAACCAGAATTTCACAAGCTCCCCGAGATGTGTCCTTACACAACAACCATCGAATGACAGCGTTGCGCAAGAGGGAAAACAGACTTGCGCCTGCATGACTAATTTGTGTGCCCGCTACTCACATATACGGGGGACGAACACGCTAAACACCGCAGCGATTACAATCAGGCTTTTTCGACCTGACTGAACTCAAGCTCAACAGGGGTAGAACGACCAAAAATTTGCACAGCCACCAGCAAGCGGTTCTTGTCAAAGTTAACTTCCTCGACCACCCCGTTGAAGTCGTTAAACGGACCATCGGTAACTCTCACAACCTCGCCAACATCGAACAACACTTTCGGACGAGGCTTCTCAACACCATCCTGAACTCGTTGCAGGATCGCATCAGCTTCTTTGTCCGAAATAGGCGCAGGCCGATCAGCTGTACCGCCGATAAACCCGAGCACTTTCGGCACGTCTTTGACCAAGTGCCAAGTCTCATCTTCCATTTCCATGCGAACCAACACATAGCCGGGGAAAAACTTACGCTCTGAACGTCTCTTCTGCCCGTTCCGTATTTCGACAACTTCTTCAGTCGGAACAAGGATGTCGCCGAATTTTTCTTCCAGACCAGCACGCTCTATCCGTTCTTCCAGGGACCGCTTTACGGTGCCTTCGAACCCAGAGAACGCTTGAACGACGAACCAACGCATTGACATGTCAGCTGATTCCGGTAATTAGTCTGAAAAGATATGCCAGAAACATATCAAACAACCAGAGGAATATCCCCACAATAAAGACAATGATGAACACTGTGATGGTTGTTTGTGTCGTCTCGGCGCGACTAGGCCAGACCACCTTGCGAACCTCAGTCCGCGCGTCACGGAAAAAATCTACCGTTCGCTTACCAAGATCGGTCTGGTACACGACAAATGCAGCAAGTCCCGCGACAATTAACAGCGCGATAACACGCATCAAAAGCGACTGACCGGCAAAATAGTAAAAGCCGACAAGCCCAGCGAGCACAAGTGCCCCTGCAGCCGCCAACTTAAGCGTATCCGCCGTACTCGATGTAACTTCGGCCTTGGAGACCATCAATATGCCCGTTGCTTTCTTCACTGCAGCATTGTAAACAACCCACCCCTAAGCGGAAGGCTGTCAATATGTTACAGATCATCGTTTACAATGCCGGATTGGCAGGCCAGGAGGGAATCGAACCCCCAACCTGCGGTTTTGGAGACCGCCGCTCTGCCAATTGAGCTACTGGCCTAATCCGGGTGATGCGACAGGATTTACCTAAAAAACAAAGGCCCTGCCGGTACTACATGAAAGACACACCAACAAGTGATACGTCTTACATTCAAGGAACCGCTGATTGTACTCGATTTCCAAGCGATGCAGGTGCCCATGGCACCTGCATCGTTACAATCACATATCTTGTGACTGCTGGAGGGAGACGTTACTCGATGATTTTCGCAACAACACCCGCACCTACGGTACGGCCACCTTCACGAATCGCAAATCGCAGTCCGTCTTCCATCGCGATCGGGTTGATCAG